>VGSO01000386.1 GCA_016874945.1 Deltaproteobacteria bacterium | reverse complement strand
CCAACCCTTTAAGGGAGCCGCAGAAGTCGGGGCCACTGGCCCTGGCTTTACTGGCAAAACTTATGGGGTTGGGGGAGAGGGTTTGGGAGAGGGGGCAGGGGCCATCGGCCCCTGCCCCCTCTCCCAAGGTGCATCTACCCCAGAATCTCCTTCAGGTCCTGCTCCGGGGTGGAGATGGGTTTGATGTTGTAGTTTTTCACCAGTACGTCCAGCACGTTGGGGGTGACAAAAGCCGGCAGGCTGGGGCCCAGGCGCATATTTTGGATGCCCAGGTAGAGCAGGGTGAGCAGGATGGCCACTGCCTTCTGTTCGTACCAGGACAGGATCAGGGACAGAGGGAGATCATTGACCCCCACGCCAAAGGCGTTGGCCAGGGCCACGGCGATCTGCACCGCGGAATAGGCGTCGTTGCACTGGCCGATGTCCAGGAGGCGCGGAATGCCGCCGATGTCGCCCAATTCCTTGTCGAAAAAGCGGAACTTGCCGCAGGCCAGGGTGAGGACCACACAGTCCTTGGGCACCTTTTCCACGAACTCGGTGTAGTAGTTCCGGGTGGGTTTGGCCCCGTCGCAGCCGCCCACCAGAAAGAAGTGGCGGATGGCCTTATTTTTCACGGCTTCGATGACCTTGTCGGCCACGCCCAAGACGGTGGTGCGGGCGAACCCGGACAGGACGTGGCGGCCGTTGGAGTCTTCGGCAAACCCGGGCAGCTCCAAGGCCTTGTCCACCGCCGGCTTAAAATTGCGGTCGGAGATGTGTTTGATGCCCGGCCAGCCCACCAGGCCGCAGGTAAAAAGGTTGTCCGCATAAACTTCCTGGGGCCGCTGGAGGCAGTTGGTGGTCATGACGATAGCCCCGGGAAACTGGGCGAACTCCCTAGTTTGGTTCTGCCAGGCCGTGCCGTAATGGCCGTAAAAGTGGGGATATTTCTTCAGGCTCGGATAACCGTGAGTGGGTAACATCTCCCCGTGGGTATAGACAAAGATGCCTTTGCCCTCGCTGGCCTTGAGGATTTCCTCCAGGTCCAGGAGGTCGTGGCCGGAGACCAGGATAGCTTTACCTTTTTTGTGGCCCAGGGGAACCTTGGTTGGCGCCGGCTGGCCGTAGCGCCCGGTGTTGGCCGCGTCCAGCAGTTCCATGGTCCGGAGGTTTACTTCGCCACATTTCAAACACAGGCCCAAAAGCTCGTTCAGTCCCAGGCCCTGGGCCGCAGTGGCGGCCAGGGCTTCATGGATGAAGGCATAAACCTTCTCGTCTTCCTGGCCCAGGATCTGGGCGTGGTCGGCGTAAGCGCAGACGCCTTTGACCCCAAAGAGCAGGGTGTGCTTGAGGGATAGGATATCGGGGGTGTCCGCCGGGTAGGACATGATACCCACGGCCGCGGCCTGCTCCAGCAACCCTTCCTTGTCGGGTTTGGGGACAAAGGTGGCGGGGCCTTCGGAGAAGGCGGCGCTGCTGCCCGCGGCCCGCACCTTGGCTTTCAAACCCTCTCGCAGGTCCACGCACTGGTTGATGAGCTTGATGAACCGGTCCGGGTCGAAATCCACGTTGGTTAGAGTGGCAAACGCGGCTTTCACGGTAAAGACGTTGACTTCCCCGTCGCTGACCCCCACCTTGCGGCCTTCCACCGCCACCTGGGACAGCCCCTGAAGCGTGTAAATCAGCACGTCCTGCAGGGCCGCGACTTCGGCGTTCTTTCCGCAGACTCCCAGGACGGTGCAGCCTTCGCCTTTGGCAGCCTGTTCACACTGATAACAAAACATATCTTGCCTCCTGATTTATTATTTCTATCCATAGCGGCCGGGCCATGCAGCTTCGCCGGCCTCTTTCTGGGTCTAATTTTATGACTGGCATCTAGGGAGAGCCTTGACTTAAGACAAAAATGAGAAATTTTCCCGTGGCGCTGAAATTATTTGGGGATAGCCGGTTGTTCTAAAATAATCAGCAAGATAAGGCCGACTCCAAAATCCTCCCACTAATTTACTGAAAAATAAGCACCAATATTTCCCCTCGCCAGGGGGAATAAACATTTTTTCCAGAGGAGTGGAGGAGGGATTATTTGAAACAGCCTCTCAGGAGCCGTTGGCTCACCCGTAAAGGATGAAAAGATATTTTGGGGGAGGGCAGGGAGCTTTCACAGGCGAGACGCCTGTGCCACCACTCCTGCCCTCCCCCCAAGCCCCCCAACCCTTTTAAGGGATTGGGGGAGGGGGCAAGGGCGGGTGCCCTTGGCCCCCTCCCCCAACAACAACTTTTCAGGACAGTTCCTCATGGGCCTTCGGCCCACCCATAAATTATGAAAAGTTCTCGGGGGTGGCGGTCTAAACTTTGATGGCCTCGCAGAAAGTCAGGCGGCCGTTTTCAACACGGCTGGGCCGTAGTAGGCAGCCGGAATCAAAAAATCTATAATCGCGGCGCCGAACGCGCTAATTTGTTCTTTGACACGAGAAACTAGCCCAGAAAAGCGGGATGGGGCCCCTGGACCGGGGTTGGCGGCCCGGCTTCGGGCCCGACGCACCGCCGCGGCCCGGAACAGGTTCACGCCCACGGCCTTTAAGGTGACGCAGAAGCGTACGGCCTTTAGCCCTCGGACCCGCAGGCGCTTGACCCCGG
>VGSO01000385.1 GCA_016874945.1 Deltaproteobacteria bacterium | reverse complement strand
ATGAGCCACCCAGGGAGGGGGCTTTTTTAAGTTTCATGGCTACTCCCACGTTTGTGGGGATATGGACTTGGGATGACTTCAAAAACCGGAGCTAAGACAATAATCGATTTTGGAATTGCGGGGAGGGCCGGGGGACGGCAAGTCCCCCCTCCCTCCACTACCCTCAAGCTCCCCTCCCAATCCTCTTTTATGGGGGCCAGGGAAACGGGGCCATGGCCCCGTTTCCCGACTTATTATCCTTAGGGGTTGGGGGAGGGGGCAGAGGCCGTCGGCGCCTGGCCGCCTCCCCGAAAAACTTCCCGCCCCGCCTCTTCCATCACCCGGAACAGGGTGCGGCCCTTGTGCAGGGTCTCTTCGTATTCGTCCTCTTCGTCGGAGTCGTAAACCACGCCGCCGCCCACGGAGAAATGGGCCTGGCCCCGGGAAATGATGGCGGTGCGGATGGCCACGTTCAGGTCCAGGTTGCGGTGCAGCCCCAGGTAGCCGATGGCCCCGGTATACACATGGCGCACGTGGGGTTCCAGCTCATCAATAATTTCCATGGCCCGGATTTTGGGGCAGCCGGTGATGGAGCCGCCGGGGAAAGTGGCCCGGAGAATATCCACCGCGCCGGCCGCGGGCCGCAGTTTGCCGGTGACGATGGACACCAGGTGATACACGTTCTGGTATGCCTCTAGCCTCTTATGCTCGTGCACTTTGACGGTGCGGCCTTCGCAGACCTTGCCCAGGTCATTGCGCAGCAGGTCCACGATCATGGAAAGCTCGGCGTCGTCCTTGGGGCTCCCGGCCAATTCCCGGCGCAGGGCCAGGTCTTCCTCGGGAGTGCGGCCCCGGGGCCGGGTGCCCTTGATGGGCCGGGTTTCCAGGTATCCCGCCTGTTGCAATAAAAATCGCTCCATGGAGGTGGATAGAATTTGGAAATCGCGGCAATGGAGAAACGCGTAAAAGGGGGCCGGGTTCAGGGCGAAGAGGCTGCGGAACAATCTGTAAGCCTCGCCGGCCAGCGGAAAGGAAAAGCGCTGGGACAGGTTGACCTGGTAAACATCGCCGTTACGGATATATTCCCGGATGCGAGCCACTGCCCGGATATATGCCTCTCGGGTGAAGTTGCTGCTAAGGGAGCCTACCTGATAAGTCCCTAAATCATTGGATGAACCTAAGGGGTAATCTCCCCGGTCCGGGTGGAGCCGCCCCTGCCGGTCTTCATGAATGACCTTAACTTCCCAAAATTTCTCTCGCCAACGGTCATGGATTAGAAGCCGCCGGGGGAAGGCCAGGACCAGTTCCGGCAGCCCCAGGTCGTCCACCGCGCTGGTCGGGAGGCGCTCCAGATGATTTTTCAGATCATAGGCCAGAAAGCCCATGGCCCCGGCGCTGAAAGGGATGAGAGGCGAAGGCCCGGGCAACGCCTGGGAGGTCAGGGCCTCATCCAGCGCCTGGAAGGGGTCGGCATCGGCGTAAACCCGATTATTCGCCGGGCCGGAAAAAGAGACCTGCCGGCCCCGGGCCTGGAGCACCAGGAAAGGGTCCCAGCCCATAAGGGAATAGCCGGCGCAGTCCAGGTCGCCGCCGCTCAGGAGGAGCATGGCATAGGGCCGGTCCCGCAAGGGGGTGAACAGATCCGCCAGGTCCGCGGCCCCCGGGGGCGGCTCATAGGGCTTTATCTGAATATCCGCAACGCGGCCATACATGGTCTTCGGTCTTCGGTTATTGATGATTCTTAACAACTGGCAATGGGCAACGGGCAACGGAAAAAAGGCCTTCCCCCAAATTTACTTCCTTCCCCAGACCCAAAAAATTCGCCGCCAGTTTATGGCCGTGGCTGGTGAGGAAGGACTCGGGGTGGAACTGAACCCCGTGGAGGGGGTAGCAGCGATGGCTGAGGCCCATGATGACCCCGTCCTCGGCCCAGGCGGTCACTTCCAGTTCCCCAGAGATGCGGTCAGCCATGAGGGAATGGTAGCGGGCGGCCCCCAAGGGAGACGGCAGGCCCCGGAAAACCCCCCGGCCGGTATGGAAGACCAGGTGGCGCTTGCCGTGCACCGGCACCGGGGCCTGGACGGTGACGCCCCCGAAGACCTCGTTGATGGCCTGGTGGCCCAGGCACACGCCCAGGATGGGGATTTCCTGGCAAAAGCGGGCGATGACCTTCTTGCTGACGCCTGCCTGGGCTGGGGCCTTGGGGCCGGGAGAGATGCAAATCCACTGGGGTCGGAGCGCCGCGATCCCCTCCAGGCTTACCTCGTCGTGGCGAAAGACCAGCACTTCCAGGTCGAATTCGTAAAAGAGCTGAACCAGGTTATAGGTAAAGGAGTCGTAGTTGTCGATCATCACCAGGCGCATACCCCACCCCCGAAAATAAAAAAGCCACCCAGAGAGCCTGGATGGCTTTCGCCTGACATTGCTCACAGATAATTTTATCGGTGTTGCGAGAAAAAAGTCAAGATTTTATTGGGGGCAGCCTAAATGAAGACCTCTGCAAAATTCCGGAAAGCACCAAGAATCTAAAAGATTCTAGTAGCACAGGCTTTCCAGCCTGTGTTGCGTCTGTCACCCCAAAAGGCTTCCCACAGGCTGGAAGCCTGTGTCACTCAATTATTAGCCCAGGCGCCCGTCTCCA
>VGSO01000384.1 GCA_016874945.1 Deltaproteobacteria bacterium | reverse complement strand
AATTCTCCTCAACAAATCCTTGGCAGCAGTTCCCCCGAGGGCGCGTCCAGGATGCGGGCGGTGCCGATGACAGTGCGCACCGTGACCCGGCCCGCCGGGTCTGACCTCACTTCCCCGATAATCCGGGCTTCCCGGCCATAAGGGTTTTGCCGCACCAGGGCCAGGGCCCGGTCTGCATCCCAGGGCGCCACGAAGATCAGCATCTTGCCCTCGTTGGCCACCATAAAGGCGTCCAGGCCCAGGGCCTCGCAGACCGCGGCCACCCCGGGATTGACCGGCACCTCATCCTCCCGGATTTCCATGGACACCCCGGACTGGCGGGCAATTTCATTCAAGGCCGCGGCAATGCCGCCCCGGGTGGGGTCCCGCATGGCGTGGACTTCCAGACCGGCCTCCAGGAGCTGGATAATCAACTCCGTCAAGGGCGCCACGTCGCTTTTTAGGGCGGCGCCCTCCAGAAGCCCTTCCCGGGCCAGCATCACCGCGGCCCCATGGTCGCCCACGGAGCCGGTGAGGATGATCCGGTCCTCCGGCCGCACGGCCCCGCCGGACACCCCCTCCCGAAGCACCAGACCCACGCCGGCGGTGGTGATGAATAATTTGTCCGCCGAGCCTTTGGGCACCACCTTGGTGTCTCCGGTGACGATGGCCACCCGGGCCTCCCGGGCCGCCCGCTCCATGGACGCGGCAATGCGGGACAGAACTTCGATTTCCAGCCCTTCTTCGATGATAAAGGAGGCGGACAGGACCAGGGGCCGGGCCGCGGCGGTGAGCAGATCGTTCACCGTGCCCGACACCGCCAGGCGGCCGATGTCGCCGCCGGGGAAAAACAGGGGGGCCACCACAAAGGAGTCGGTGGTGAAGGCCAGGCGGTGGGCGCCCAATTCCAGGGTGGCGCTGTCGTCGCCGGCGTAATCCGGCGGGCCATAGCAGTTCAGAAACACCCGCTCGATGAGGGTGGCCATTTCCTTGCCGCCGGCCCCGTGACTCAGTAAAACCCGGTTTTCGGTTTTCGGTTTTCGGTTTTCGGTTTTATTCATGAGAACCTGGTCTTCGCTTTTCGGTCTTCGGTCTTCGGCATTATCCATCCCGGTCTCCGGTCTCCGGTCTGGCCGAAAACTATCTTTCATACCGGTACGCCGCGGCGCAGGCCCCTTCGGAAGAAACCATGCACGGCCCCAGGGGTTGGGAAGGGTTGCAAGCTTTATCGAACAAGGGACAGTCCTGGGGGTGCAGCACCCCCCGCAGGACCTCCCCGCAGCGGCAGGCGGAAGGGGGCGGGGGCGGGACTTGGGCCAGGATCGGGGCAAATCGCGCTTGGGCGTCAAATTTTGCATAATCGCCCCGGATTTTAACGCCGCTGCCGGGAATCACCCCCAGACCCCGCCATAAGGCGTCGGACGGCTGGAACACTTCGTCCAGCAAGGCCCGGGCCCGGGGATTGGCCTGGACCTGCACCGCCCGGCGGTAGACGTTATCCACCCGGGGCCGGCCCCCCCGGAGCTGCCGGAGGATGGCCTCCACGCCCAGAAGCATGTCCAGGGGTTCAAAGCCGGTTACGGCGCAGGAGACTCCGAATTCCCGGGGAATGAACTCGTAAGCCTGGGAGCCGATGATGGTGGTGACGTGCCCGGGCAGCAGCAGTCCGGAGACTTTGACTTCCCCGCCGGCCAGCAGCGCCCCCAGCGCCCCGGGCATGGTCTTGTGGACACAAAACAGGGTAAAATTGTCCAGAACCGCGGCGGCCGCGGTTTTCACCGCCAGGGCGGTGGTGGGCATGGTGGTCTCGAAGCCCACCCCGAAGAATACCACCTGCTTATCCGGCTCCCGGCGGGCCCAATCCACCGCGTCCAGGGGAGCATAAACGAACCGCACGTCCGCGCCCTGGGCGCGTTGTTTCTCCAACGAGGTATGGGAGCCGGGAACCCGGAGCATGTCGCCGAAGGACGCCAGCACGGTGTGGGGCTGCTCCCCCAGGGCCAAAAACTTATCCAGGTCGTATTGGTCGGTGACGCACACGGGGCACCCCGGCCCGGAGACAAGCTGCACCGGCGCCGGCAGTAAAGACTTCAGGCCGAACCGGGCCGCGGCCATGGTGTGGGTGCCGCACACTTCCATGATCAACGCCGGCGCGGCCAGGTCCCCCAGGCGCCGGATTATGCCCTGCACCAGGTCTTTATTGCGGAATTCGTCAATATACTTCATCAGCCAGGCTCCGCAATAATGACAAGGTTTCTTCGGCATAGACCGCGTCCACCTTGGCAATGGCCAGCCCTGCGTGGATGAGGACGTAGTCGCCCAGGCCCACCCCGGGCAGCAGGTCCAGGCGCACCTGGCGGCTGACGCCGTCAACTTCGGCCACGGCCTGGACTCCGTCGATTTGGATGATTTTCATGGGTATGGCTAGACACATATCAAATACCTGTTTTCGGTTTTCGGTTTTCGGTTTTAAAATTTTAGCTCTCAGAAGTTGCGCCTAATGCTGAAATAACTTGAGCCTCTTGCAAAAGTCATGGTCAAAAGCGGAATCAACGATATTGGGGCGATTCCCTCCCCCTTGAGGGGGGAGGGTTAGGGTGGGGGTGGCAAAAATAATTTGTATTATCCTATAGTTATAAACGGCTTCACCCCCCTCCCCCTAGCCCCCTCCCCCCGTGGGGAGGGGGAATAGAAGCCGGGGC
>VGSO01000383.1 GCA_016874945.1 Deltaproteobacteria bacterium | reverse complement strand
TTTCTGGGCAACCGGCTTCTGAAGAAAGTGACCATGCGGTTCATCCAGGCCCTGGTGGCCTTGATGTTGCTGGGCATTGCCCTGGCCCTGGGAATGGGATTGATTTAACAAGTTTTCAGTTTTCAGTTTTTTAGATATGGCGCCTGCACCTTTCTTGCCTCTACTTTGGGTTTCTCCCTTATCTTTGATAAAATAATTTCTACTATGAAAGAAAATCTTCCTGACCTCATCCTCTTGATCGTCGGCCTGGGGGTAATGGCCTTCCTGCTTTACCTGACGGCCGTCAGCGCCGGTTGGGTCCAGTTGCTTTGTATCCTGGGGACCGCCGTGGTGTATTTCGGCTGGCACCGGACACTGCTGCGGGTGGGTTGGCGCCTTTCCGGAAAAGACCCCGATGATTTTGACTTCCACTTTCCCGGTTAAACATGTGGAACCGCCGGCCTGGGTTTCCGCCCCCATGGCCCGGTGGTTCCTGCACGGCCTGGTGTACCGCCGCTTTGTCGGAGACCTGGCCGCCGGGGTGCCTCCCGGCGCCACTCTCCTGGACGTGGGCGCCGGCCCGGGGTATCTCTTGGAAGCCTTGGCCCGGAAGCGCCCGGACCTGCAGGCCCTTGGCCTGGACATCGATTATGGAATGCTCCGCCGGGGGCCGGCCTCGAAGCAATTCACCCCGGTGGTGGGCGATGCCCAGGCCCTGCCCTTCCGGGCCGGGGCCTTTCACCAGGTCCTGGCCACCTTCAGCCTCCACATCTGGCCCCACAAAGCCGCGGGCCTCCGGGAAATCCTGCGGGTCTTGCGGCCTGGCGGCGGGGTCTGGCTCTATGAGATGCAGCGGGAAGCCCCCGCCGCGGCCCTCCGGGCCTTCGCCCGGGATTTGGGCCTCCCCTCTTTCCTGGTATATCCTGCCTTTAAAGTCCTGAGCTGGGGCCACGCCCTGACCGCGGCGGAATTGACGGCAATTATCCGGGAGGCGAGAGGAACGCGATGGCGCCTGAGCACGGCGCACCACGTCTTCTGGCGGGTTCAACTGGAGAAGGGGTAAGAAGCTATTAGCTTTCAGCAGCCAGGTTTCAGCTTTTTTTCCTCCTTCGCCCAGGTTTCTCTCCAAGAAAGCTAAGGTGGCCGCAGGCTACGCGCCCGTGTGCTTAACCGCCTTTTCCCCTCTTGCCCTTACCCCACCACCTCATAGCCCGCGGCCTTGATGGCCCGGACCACTTCCTCGACGGGGAGGGGGGTCTCACTCTCATAGGATACCCGGCCGCCGGCCAGGTCCACCTGCACCTCGGTGACCCTGGGCAGTCCTTTTAAGGCTTGGGTCACCGCCGCGGCGCAGTGGCCGCAGCTCATGCCTTTAACCATTAATTCCGGCATGATGATTCTCCTTTCCCTTAAGGGGTTGGGGGAGGGAGCTTGAGGGAGGGGGCAGGGGTCTGCGACCCCTGGCCCCCTCCCTCAACTTACGCAGAGGTCTCCCGAATCTTTTAACCCTCAGCAAAAATCCCCCGGGTAAAGACGAACGCCCCGGGGGGGACTCCCAGCGCCAGGGCTACGGGAGAGCACTTGGCCTGCAACAGAAAAAAGACCCGGGGGTCATGTCTGAGACTCAAGGTCTCAAAGTGGCCCATGCCCTTGGCCAGGATGAGGTTCGCCCGGTCAAAGAGCCTCCGGAACTCCGGGCTGATCCGCTCCAGCTCCAGACCCACGGTGCGGGCGCCGGTGTCCGCCACCGGCTCCAGGGCCTCACCCAGGCCCGAGGCGTACAGGTCCTCCCGGGTCATATCGTTCTGGATGGGGCCGCTTTTCACCACGTAGCGCGCCTCCCAGCCCCGGCCCCGGAGGTGGTCCACCAGAGGCCGGTCGAAGAACTGCTCCCCGGCATTGTCCGCCAGGTAGAGGAGCAGTCCTGGCCCCCGGGATAATTCCTTCCCAAATTCGACCAGATGAGATACTGCAAATTCCACCGGGGAAAGCATCTGCTCCATCACTTCGGCTTCGTCCCGGAAATAATCCACCGCATTGCCCAGCACCGCCAGCTTCAGGAGGGATAGCAGATCCCGGCCGTAGGCCGGGGCTGTCTGCTCGTACAGGCGGGCCAGAAACGCGGTCTCCGCCGTTTTTCGGAGATTGAAGGGGTCGGGGTTGCCGGTGATGGCCTGGATGGCCCGGTGATAGCGGTTGGCGATGCGGGCGGGAATCGCCCCGGGGCGGAACTCCCGGGCAATGATTTCCCGGGCCGCTTCCCGGGCCTGAACCTGAAGCTCCATATCGGGAGAGGCCAACGAAACGGCCAGCTCCACCAGCCGCTCCAGGCAGCCGTAACATTCCGGCTGGATTTCCATGGGTTTCATGATCAGTGGCCAGTAATCAGTAATCAGTGATCAGTGATCAGTAAATCAGCGTCAGGAAATCAATGACCAACGGTCAGTGCCCCGCCTTGTTAATCGGCACTTGATTCCATGACAAAATTAAAAGGCGGCGTTGCCGCCGCCCCCGTATTTTCCCTGGTAGGCACGCGGGGATTTGAACCCCGGACCCCCACCGCGTCAAGGTGTTTCAGGGGGCTAACACAATTTAAGTATATACACTAACCCACAAAAACCTATAGAAAATCGGCTACCAAATTTTATCTTGGTAGTCGATTTTTTTTACTGTTTTGGAGTATGAAGGTCACAAAATGGTCACAAAAAAATTGCCCTCTAC
>VGSO01000382.1 GCA_016874945.1 Deltaproteobacteria bacterium | reverse complement strand
AAAAACCAGAAACTCAGATTCAGTAGCACAGGCCTCTATCCGGTGGACATTGTCCGCTTCCTGAAGGACTTAACCACAGGCTGGAAGCCTGTGCCACTCTCGCACCTTCCATCAAATTAACCCCGGGTCAGCCGCACCGCCTCCCTAATCATCTGGCTGGTGTAGCCCCATTCGTTGTCGTACCAGCTCATCACTTTAACCAGGTCGCCGTCCACCACCTGGGTCATCTCCAGGTCCACCACGGAGGCCCGGGGGTCGCCGATGATATCGGAAGAAACGATGGGGTCCTCGGCCACGCCCAGGATGCCCTGGTAGCGGGGGCTGGCCGCTTCTTCCCGGAAGATGTGGTTCACCTCATCCACCGTGGTGGGGCGCTCAGTAAGAAAGACAATATCCGCTATGGAGCCAGACGGCACCGGGCCCCTAACCGCCACGCCGTCAATCTTGCCCTTGTACTGGGGCAGGCAGTTGGCGGTGGCCACCGCGGCGCCGGTGGAGGTGGGCACGAAATTGGCGGCGCCGGCCCGGCCCCGGCGGAACTTCTTGTTGGGCCCGTCCACGATGGCCTGGCTGGAGGTGTAGGCGTGGATGGTGGTCATGATGGCCTTCTTGACGCCGAGGCGCCGGCCCATGACTTCCACCACCGGGGTAATGCAGTTGGTGGTGCAGGAAGCGCAGGATAGAATCCGCACCCCGCCTTCGGGCTGGGTGACGCCGTGGACGATGCAGCATACCGTTTCATCTTTGGGAGGGGCGGACAAAATCACGGCGCCGGCCCCGGCCTGGAGGTGCTTTTCCAGATCGGCGTTGCGGGTGAAGGCGCCGGTGCACTCAAAAACCACCTCAATCCCCCATTGGCCCCAGGGGAGTTGGACCGGGTCCCGCTCACTGAAAAATTTATATTCTTTGCCATCCACCGTGAGCACGTTGCCTTTACCTTCCACTTTCTTGTCATAGCGCCCATAAACCGTGTCATAGCGCAACAAATAAACCAAATTGTCCAGGGGCATCAGGTCGTTAACCGCCACCAATTCCAACTCCGGGGTATTTAGAATGATTTTTAACGCGGCCCGTCCGATGCGGCCCATCCCGTTAATCGCCACCTTGGCCATGATAAGCCCTCCTTATCTTGATGAAAAATTGGTTAGCGTCAATCCTGGCCGTTATCCGGCTGGTATAAAGGTAATGATTGTTTAGCCAATTTCAAATGCGTCTGCGCTGATCTCCTGGTTTATTTCGTCGTTACCGGTGATCAACCGAACCTCCCGGTTTCGTTTGTCATTATTTTTCTTAGAGGTAAGACAGCCACCAATCCTTGCGGCGGGCCTTCAAAGCCGCGAACCAGCAGCAGGCCGGATAAAGGAGCAAGACCGTGGCCGCCCAGGCCAGGTAGGTGGCCAAGAGGTCATAGGTGTAGTCCAGGGGCCAGACCTGGTACGGGGGATTGGCGAAGAGCCAGGTGGCCTCGCCGTACCGCCACAGGGCCGCAGCCACCGCCATGGCGTGGAGTAGGGGCAGGTGCAGCACATAGTAAAAAAACGGCACATGGCCAAAGACCACCAGGCGGGAGGTTACGGGACCCAGGGGGCGGTCCAGCCAGGCCAACACCATCAGGGCCGGCCCGAGGGTTACGAGTAGATAAAGGAGCGACGGCGGGTACTTGGT
This sequence comes from Deltaproteobacteria bacterium, assembly GCA_016874945.1. Lineage (GTDB taxonomy): Bacteria > Desulfobacterota > Desulfobaccia > Desulfobaccales > 0-14-0-80-60-11 > VGSO01. Next base: position 1,058 of record VGSO01000382.1, on the reverse strand, counting down.
GCAGTCGATGAAGGAGAACAGGGTGAAGAGCCAGGTGGACTGCACCGCCCAGCGGTGCGCGTCGCCATAGATATTTACAGTCCGAAGTGCCACAAAGGCCAGGGTCAGGGCGGCTCCCAGGGCCATGACGGCGCGGCGCCGCCGGTCCTCCTCCCAAAACAGCACCGAGCCGAACCCGTAACCCGCGGCCATCAGTCCCATCCAGGGGATGAGGGGGTAAACCACCTTAACGGTGATCCAGGGGTGGGGCTTGAACTGCCCCGGAACGTGGAGGATCTGCCAGAGCCAGCCCAAAGCCCCCAGGCTCTCGGGGCGAATGCCGTCCAGGAGGTTGTGGCCCGCCACGATGAGGCAGCCGATGACGGTCACCAGCCACCGTGGAAGATACAGCAGGCCCGCCAGGCAGATCATGGACCAGCCGATGGCCCAGATGACCCCGAGTTTCCAAAAGTGATAGTCGAAATTAAAGTACCAGCCGAAGCGGATGACGGTGAACTCCAGGAAGATAAGCCACAGGCCCCGGGTAAGCAGCAGCCACTGAATCCGGGACCGGGGCTTGCCCCGGTGTTCCGCCAAATAAGTGCTTGTCCCGGTGAGCAAGATGAAGACCGGGGCGCAGAAGTTGGTGATCCAACGGGTTAGAAAGAAGCCCGGAGTGGTGGCGGCCAGGTCCAATGGGTCAAAATAGAAGTGGGCGTTGGAAAAGAAGTCCCGGGAGTGGTCAATGGCCATGAACACCATGGCCAGACCCCGGAGCAGGTCAATATTATCCAGGCGACGGGGGCGCGGTTCCGGGACAGGAATTTCGGCCGCCAAGGGGCACCTCGCGGGGTTTCAAGGGAGATTGCAAAGGATTGTAGGGCGAAAAAACGGAAATGGCAATCAGTTCTTATGGCAGTCCAGAGTTGTTTTATTATACCATTTTCTCTTTCAAGTGCAACAAACTTAATCTGTAACTTATTGATAATCCGTAATTATCTTTACCGAAAACCGAAAACTGAAAACCGAAAACCGTATTAGCTGTCAATTATCAGCTTTTAGCTAAAAAAATTCTTTAA
>VGSO01000381.1 GCA_016874945.1 Deltaproteobacteria bacterium | reverse complement strand
AAATATTTTGTATTATCCCATAGTTACAAACGGCTTCGTCCTTCTCCCCCTAGCCCCCTCCCCCCGTGGGGAGGGGGAATAGAAGCCGGGACCGATTTTGCTAAATTTTTGCAAGACCCTCATCTTATAATGTTAGTAAATCCTGCCATGATAACTTAATGCCGACGCGTAACCCTTGGGGATTTCTGAAAGAGAAAAATTCAGGAAGAGTTGAGGAAAAATATCGCCTGGGGCATAGGGAATCTATAGGTTCTGCTGATCCGCGCCAGCCGCGGCCACTTGGTTGCGCCCCTGTCTTTTGGCCTGGTAAAGAGCCAGGGTTAGGGAAAAAATCTGCTTCTGACGAAATCTCTACTATCCTTTCGGTTCTGTTATAATAGTTCTTGAAAAAATTTCGGATACGCAGACATTTTTAACCGCTTTGGCAAAGTTCCTCCCCTACTCCCCCCTGCATAAGCTCAGGGCCGCTTTGCTCCTGGTCCTGGCCGTAGCTGGGTTTACCGCCTTCCTGGATCTCGCCGGCGTCCTCCGTCCTTACAGTTTAAAGACCCTGGACCTGCTTTTCCGCCACGCACCCCTGCCTCCGGCCAGCCCCCGGGTGGTGGTGGTGGCCGTGGACCAGCCGGACCTGGACTTCTTTAAGGACCAGGGGGTCACCTGGCCCTGGCCCCGCCAGGTTTACGCCCCTCTCATTGATTACTGCCGCCGGGCCGGCGCCAAGGCGGTTATTTTCGACATCCTGTTCACCGAGGCCTCCTCCTACGGCCCCGAGGACGACGCCCGCCTGGCCCGGGCGGTGCAGGACTCGGCCCTGGTGGTCCTGCCGTTTTTCACCTCCCGGGACCCCAAACCCCCCAACCCTTCTGAAGAAGAGCTGCTCCACAAGGTCGGCCAGGATGTTCCGGGGCTCAAGGGCGGGGTTTTTCCCCCATACCGGTCCCTGATCACCCCAGTGGAGCCTTTGCTGGGCGCCGCGGCCAGTCTGGGCAACGTGGAATGCCGTCCCGACGCCGACGGCACCTACCGCCGGGTTCCCCTGGTGACGCCCTATAAAGACCGCTGGCTCCCATTTCTCAGTTTTGCGGCTTTTCATCATTTTCAGCAGCCTGGATTGCTCGACTTTCAAGGCGGTTCCCTGGTCTTGGGCTCAAGCCGCCTGCCCCTGGATCCTCAAGGGCAATTTCTCCTTAAGTTCCGGGGCCCCAGCCGCAGTCACCGGCGTTTTTCGGCCGCCAATGTCATCAAGTCCGAAGCCCAGCTCCGCCACGGGTTGGCCCCGGTCTATCCTCTAAAGGATTTTGCCGGCAAGTGGGTGCTGGTGGGGCTTACGGCCCCGGGCCTCATGGACCTGAAGGTCTCCCCCGTGGCCGCGGTTTATCCCGGGGTGGAGGTCCACGCCACCCTGTTGGACAACCTCCTCCAAGGGGACTTCCTCCGCCCGGCTCCCACCGGCGCCCTGGGAGTCTGGGCCGCGATTTTAGCCGCCGGGGCCGTCCTGGCGGTCCTGTTCTTTCACCAACTGGGCTTCACCCTGGCGGCCCTGATAGTGCTGGCGGGGATCCACCTGGGGGTGTCGGTTCTGGCCTTCCGCCTGAGTTGGTGGGCCGATCCGGTGCTCCCCGGCGCCGCCCTGGCCCTAAGCTTCGCCCTGGCCGCGGCTTACAGCTACGCCACCGAAGGCCGCCAGCGGCGATTCATCCGGGGCATGTTCGCCCAATATATGTCCGAAACCGTCATCAACCACCTGCAGCAACACCCGGAAAAGCTGAAATTGGGAGGGGAGCGCCGCCGGGTCACCCTGTTCTTCTCCGACCTGGCGGGGTTCACCACCCTGTCCGAGCGCCTGGCCCCGGAAACCGTGGTGGGCCTTCTCAACGACTACCTTTCCCGTATGACCGAGATCATCCTGGAAGAAGAGGGCACGGTGGACAAGTTCGAAGGCGACGCCATCATGGCCTTTTGGGGCGCGCCCCTGGACCAGGAAGACCAGGCGGTGCGGGCCTGCCGGGCGGCCTTGGCCCAGGCCGCGGCCCTGGGGGAACTCAACCGGGAGTTTGCCCGGCAGGGGCTGCCGGAACTCCAAATGCGCATCGGCCTCCACACCGGCGAGGCCATCGTGGGCAACCTGGGCTCCCAGAAACGTTTTGATTATACGGTTATCGGCGACACCGTGAACCTGGCCTCCCGCCTGGAGGGCATGAACAAGTTTTACGGCGCCGGAGTCATGGCCAGTGAGACTGTCGCCGGGGCTTGTTCCAAAGAAATAGAATTCCGGGAGCTGGACCTGGTGGCGGTAAAAGGCCGGGAAGCCCCGGTGCGGGTCTTTGAGGCGCTGGCCTTGAAAGGTAAGCTGACCCCGGCCCAGGCCGCGGCCCGGGAGGACTTTATCCCCGGCCTGGAGCTTTACCGCCGGGCCCGCTTTGAAGAGGCCGCGGCGCGCTTTGGCCACGCGTTGGGGCACTGCCCGGACGATGGCCCATCCCGGGTCTTCTTAAACCGCTGCCGACATTTCCAGGCCCACCCGCCCCCGCCGGACTGGGACACCGTCTTCCGCCCCGAGGCGAAATAGGGGGGCAACAGGAAAAGATTTGGGGGAGAGGGCTAAGGGCGGTGGCACAGGCGTCTCGCCTGTGGAACCTTGCGCATAAACCTTTCTACGATTACGCGGATCGCATACTAGCGGTTCCTCCCCAAAAGGGAACCAGGAATAGGAGGTCGGATGTAGGCGGCTA
>VGSO01000380.1 GCA_016874945.1 Deltaproteobacteria bacterium | reverse complement strand
GTTTTCGGTTTTCGGTCTTCGGTTTTCGGTTAAAATAAATAAGATTTATCAATAAGTTACAGGTTGAGTTTGTTGCACCTGAAAGCGGACACGGTATTATCCCTGATCCGTCTTCAGCACCGCCACGAAGGCGCTCTGGGGGATTTCCACTGCGCCCACCATTTTCATGCGCTTTTTGCCGGCCCGCTGCTTTTCCAGGAGCTTGCGCTTGCGGGTGACGTCGCCGCCGTAGCACTTGGCGGTGACGTCCTTGCGGAAGGCGGTGATGGTGGAGCGGGCGATGATCTGGCCCCCCAGGGCCCCCTGGATGGCGATCTTGAACTGCTGCCGGGGGATCTCCTCCTTGAGGCGGTCGCAGACCCGCACGGCCCACTCCCGGGCCCGGCAGCGGTGGACGATCATGGAGAGCGCATCAACTTTTTCGCTGTTCACCAGGATGTCCAGCTTCACCAGGTCGGAGGTCCGGTAATCCAGCAGGTCGTAATCAAAGGAGCCGTAGCCCTGGGTGACGGTCTTCAGGCGGTCGTAAAAGTCGATGATCACTTCCGCCAGGGGCATCTCGAAGCTCGCTTCCACCCGGCCCGGCGCGGGGTAGTGGAAGCGGGAGTTAACCCCCCGGCGCTCCAGGCAGATTTTCAGCACCGCGCCCAGAAAGCGCTCCGGGGTGATGATGGTGGCCTTGATGAACGGCTCCAGGGTGGTCTGGATGTGGATGGGGTCCGGGTAGTGCTGGGGGTTGTCCACCATGACGGTGTGGCCGTCTTTGAGGACAAAACGGTACTGCACCCCGGGGACGGTCATGATCAGGCTCTGGCCGAACTCCCGCTCCAGCCGCTCCTGGACGATCTCCAGGTGCAGCAGCCCCAGGAAGCCGCAGCGGAACCCCTGGCCCAACGCCGCGGAGGAGTCTTTCTGATAAACCAGGGCCGCGTCGTTGAGCTGGTACTTTTCCAGGGCTTCCACCAGGGTCAGGTAATCCTCGTTGGACACCGGATAGACGGAGGCGAAGACCACGGGCTTCACTTCCCGGAAGCCCGGCTGGGCCTGGGCGCAGGGGCGGGCCTCATGGGTTATGGTGTCGCCGATGCGGGTGTCCCGCACGGTTTTCACCCCGGCGATGATATAGCCCACGTTGCCCGCGGCCAGCAGCTTCCGGGGCTCCCGTTGCAGCCGGAAAACCCCCACCTCCTCCACCTTGTAAGTCCCGGGATGGCTCATGAGGCGGAGGATGTCCCCGGGTTTGACCACGCCGTCAAAGACCCGGCAGTAAATCACCGCGCCCCGGAAGGTGTCGTACTGGGCGTCAAAGATAAGCGCGGATAGGGGTTGGTCCGGGCTGCCGGCAGGCGGCGGGATGCGGCTGACGATGGCCTCCAGCACCTGGTCGATCCCCAGGCCCTCCTTGGCCGAGCACAGGATGGCCGCGTCGGGGTCCAGGGCCAACTCCCGCTCCATCTGGGCCTTCACCCCTTCGAGGTCCGCCTGGGGCAGGTCGATCTTGTTGATCACCGGGATGATGGTGAGGCCGTGCTCCAGGGCCAGATAGAGGTTGGCCAGGGTCTGGGCCTCCACCCCCTGGGAGGCGTCCACCAGCAGGAGCACGCCTTCGCAGGAGGCCAGGGCCCGGGACACCTCGTAGGAGAAGTCCACGTGGCCCGGGGTGTCGATGAGGTTGAGTTCGTATTCCCGGCCGTCCTGGGCAATATAGGGGAGGGTGATGGTGTTGCTCTTGATGGTGATGCCCCGCTCCCGCTCGATGTCCATGGTGTCCAGCATCTGGTCCCGGAGCTGGCGCTCGGGGATCAACATGGTCCACTGGATGAGGCGGTCCGCCAGGGTGGATTTGCCGTGGTCGATATGGGCGATGATGCTGAAGTTGCGGATATTTTTCATATTTTTTTAATAATAGGTTAACTATCCATTAATTATAAATTTTTTTGCCAGAAATGCAGTAGGTTTGGGTGGAAAATAAAATATCCACAACCCAGACACCCAGGCGCCAAGGTTCACCAAGGGGAATTATTGGCCTTCCGCCGGCGCCGGTAAATAACTTCTCTGTGACTTTGGGGTTGGGGGGTCAAATTTTTTCTTTAATTAACCTTGCAATCGGGCGGTATAGAAGTTATATTGTAAAGAAGCGAATGGGCGGCCCGGTCCTCCGGCCGCCCAAAATAATGAGGTCAATTAATGATAGACGAACACGGTTGTGCTCCGACTTACCACGAAGAAAATGCGCCCCTGGTGGCGGTATTTGCCCATCCCCTGCACGGACGCCTGGTGGAGCGGGTGATCCTGATGGCCAGCAACCGCATTCAATTCCAGGACCGCTGGTACTCCTTCTCCTGGAAGGAAAACGGCACCGCCTATTATCAGCCGGTGGAATACTGCGAACCGGAACAGCCTGCCTGCCGTTGTAGTTAAGGCCCGCCGTAAACGGCCAACCTTCAGGGGCGGACCAAGTGTCCGCCCCGATTTTTGGGCTTCCCCTTGAACCTCTTGCAAGAGTCATGGTCAAAAGCGGAATCAACGATATTGGGGCGGTTCCCTCCCCCTTGAGGGGGGAGGGTTAGGGTGGGGGTGGAAAAAACAATTTGTATTATCCAATAGTTATAAACGGCTTCGCCCCCCTCCCCCTAGCCCCCCATAAGCGCTAACTTAAGGATTGACTTTCTCGGTTAAGATATTATAATCGTCATCCAAGGGGGTGACGATGGAAAAGTTGATTTTTCCGGAACAGACGGA
>VGSO01000379.1 GCA_016874945.1 Deltaproteobacteria bacterium | reverse complement strand
GTGCAAAGGCTGCGGCATCGGGGAGGCCCTGAATTTTGAATCCATCCACAAGGTGGTGAAAAAAGAGGGCAAAATCCAGCACATCAAGGAACATGACATCCTGTGCAGCCCGGAAGGCCGGGCCATGATCCTGGAGGACATCAAGCCCGAAGGCGAGGCCATCAACTCCCTGGTCATCGCCGCCTGTTCCCCCCGGGTGAAGTACGAAGAGCTGGATTTCCCCAATGTCCTGGTGGAACGCTGCAACATCCGGGAACTGGCGGTCTGGACCCAGGAGCCCAACATCGAAGAAACCCAGAACCTGGCGGAAGACTACCTGCGCATATACTGCGCCCGGGTGAAGAAGTCCGAGCTGCCGGAGCCGTACCAGACGGAGTGCGACAAGACCATCCTGGTCATCGGCGGCGGCGCCGCCGGCCTCAACGCCGCCCTGGAAGCCGCCAATAACGGCTACGAGGTGTTGCTGGTGGAAAAAGAAGCGGAGTTGGGCGGCTATGGCGCCAGAATGTTTAAGCAAACGCCCTCCGTCTATCCTTACACCACCCTGCAGGAACCCACGGTCTTCAAGAAGATCCAAGAAGTCCTGGACAACCCCAAGGTCCGGGTGATGACCGCCGCGGAGATAGAAAAGATCGAAGGCCAGCCCGGTCTGCTGGACGCCCACATCAAGTCCAACGGCAACGTGGAGACCGTGCGGGTGGGGGCCGTGGTCCTGGCCGCGGGCTGGCGCCCCTACGACGCCAGCAAGCTCAACCACCTGGGCTATGGCCTGCCCAACGTGGTCACCAACCTGCAGATGGAGGAGATGGCCAAAAACGGCAAAATCGTCCGGCCCTCCGACGGCAAAGCCCCCCAGCGGGTGTGCTTCATCCAGTGCGCCGGCTCCCGGGACCCGGAGCATCTGCCGTACTGCTCCGACTTCTGCTGCCTGGGGTCGTTGAAGCAGGCCCTGTATGTGCGCCAGTCCAATCCCAACGCGGTGGCTTACATCCTCTACAAAGACATCCGGACCCCCGGCCAGACGGAACTGTTTTATAAACAGGCCCAGTCCGACCCCGGCGTCATGCTCACCAAGGCGGAGATCGCCGCCGTGGAGTTGGCCCCGGGCGGCAACCTCCTGGTGAAGGCCACCGACACCCTACTGGGCGAAAACGTGGCCTTTGAGGCGGATCTGGTGGTCCTGGCCACCGGGGTGGTGCCCGTCACCATGGACGGGCCCGTCATCAACCTGGACTACCGCCAGGGGCCCGGCCTGCCGGAAACCGAGGTCTACAACGGCTTCGCCGATTCCAACTTCATCTGCTTCCCTTACGAAACCCGGCGCACCGCGGTCTATGCCGCGGGCTGCGTGCGCCAGCCCATGACCATGGCCCTGGCCGCCGCGGACGGCGTGGGCGCAGCCTGTAAGGCCATCCAGGCGGTGGAGCACATAGCCGCAGGCATGGCGGTGCACCCCCGGGCCTGGGATGAAACCTTCCCCGACCCCTTCATGCAGCGCTGCACCTCCTGTAAACGCTGCACCGAGGAATGTCCCTTCGGCGCCATCGAGGAAGACGAGAAGGGCACGCCCTTCTTTAAAATCAACCGTTGCCGGCGCTGCGGCACCTGTATGGGGGCCTGCCCCGAGCGCATCGTCATCTTCAAAGACTTAAACGTGGACCTCATCGGCTCCATGATTAAGGCCGTGGACGTACCGGAACCCGAGGACGAAGACGACGAGAACGTCATATTCCGGGTTGTCAGCCTGATCTGCGAAAACGACGCCCTGCCGGCGCTGGACGCCGCCGCCATGCATCGCCTCAAGATAGATAACACGATCCGGTTCATTCCATTGCGCTGCATGGGTTCCTTCAATATGGAGTGGATCAAAATCGCCCTGAACAATGGGGTGGACGGCATGGTCCTCCTGGGCTGCAAGTACGGCGACGACTACCAATGCCACTTCGCCAAGGGCAGCGAGCTGTGCGCCTACCGGCTCACCAAGCTGTCGGAAACCCTGGACAAACTGGGACTGGAAGCCGACCGGGTGCAGCAGTTCCAGATCGCCATCTCCGATTTCGACAAACTCCCCCAGATGTTGAGCGACTTTGTCGCCCGGGTTAAAGAAATCGGCCCCAACCCCTTCAAGGGTTTATAGGAGGTAATGATCCATGGCAGGCGCAACTATCATCAAACCGGACCTGCAGTTCATTAACCGGGTCATCGCCGCCGGGGGGGAATCGGTTAAGAAGTGCTATCAATGCGACACCTGTTCCGTGGTGTGCAACGTCACCCCGGAACACAAGCCCTTTCCCCGGAAAGAGATGCTCTTCACCCAGTGGGGCCTGAAAGAGGTGGTCAAAAACCCCGACATCTGGCTGTGCCACCAGTGCAGCGACTGCACCGCCTACTGCCCTCGGGGCGCCAAACCCGGCGAGGTGTTGGGCGCGCTCCGGCAGATGTGCATCGAGGAGTACGCCACCCCGTCCTTTGTGGCCCGCATGGTCAACGACTACCGGTACCTGCCGCTGCTCATCGCCTTTCCGGTAGTGGTGCTCCTGATCATGCTGAAATTCCTGGGGATCCTGGGAGTAACGGTGGGGGCCGCGGTGGGGGAAAAACTGGTGCACCAGGGCGTGGCCATCCCCGAAGGCAAGATCGCCTTCTCCAAACTCTTCCCCACCCTGGCGGTGGACTTCATCTTCGTCCCCGCGGCCGGGTTGGCGGCGTTTGTCTTCTTCCTGGGGGTGCGGCGCTACTGGCAGGA
>VGSO01000378.1 GCA_016874945.1 Deltaproteobacteria bacterium | reverse complement strand
TATTTTCAGGGAAAACATGTGCGGTACGCCGCCGCTTGATGTGAGAACAATTAAATGGCCTGAGTAATAAGATATGGAAAAATTGTCATCGAACGAAGTTTTTCCGGGTCTTTAGGAAGATCATTCTGACCCCGGCATAGGGTGTCTTCTGCCTCATCAAGATTCTTTAAGGCATTATTGGCAAAATTCTTCTCTCTGAAAACAGAAAACTATTTTTCCACCAGCGCCACGTCCACCAGGGATTCCAGGGTGTCCGCCAGGACGATCTGGAGGCCCTCCTTGAGGTCGTCTTCCAGGTCGTCCAGGTCCACCTGGTTCTGTTGAGGGAAGACCACCACCCGGGCCCCGGCCCGTTGGGCCGCCAGGAGTTTTTCCCGGATGCCGCTCACCGGCAGGATGCGGCCGCTCAGGGTCAATTCACCCGTCAGGGCCACGTCCCGGCGGGCCGGGCGGCCGGTGAGCAGCGACACCAGGGCCAGGGCGATGGTCACCCCTGCGGAAGGGCCTTCTTTAGGAATGGCCCCCGAGGGGATATGGATATGGATATCCTTATCCGCAAAGAAATCGGGGTCCAGGCCGAACTGCCGGGCGTGGCTGCGGATGTAGCTCAAGGCGGTCTGGGCCGACTCCTGCATGACGCTCCCCAGGGAGCCGGTGAGGATAAGCTGTTTGTTGCCCCGCATCTGGGTGGCTTCCACCGAAATGATCTCCCCGCCGAATTCCGTCCACACCAGCCCGGTGGCGACCCCCACCTGGTTGCCCGCCTCGGCTACTTCGCGGGTGAATTTCCGGGGGCCCAGGAACCGCTCCACCAGCGCCTCGTCAATTACCAGGGGCGCCGCCGAGGGCTTGGTCTCCAGGGCAATGCGGGCCAGCTTGCGGCAGATGGCGGCGACCTCCCGCTCCAGGTTGCGCAAACCCGCTTCCCGGGTGTAATCCCGGATGATCTTGGCGATGGCGCCCTCGGTGAAGGAAATATTCAGGTGGGTCAGGGCGTGCTCCCGGAGCTGTCGGGGGAGGAGAAAGTTCCGGGCGATGCGGATTTTTTCCCGCTCCATGAAGCCGGGGAAGTAAATCACTTCCAGGCGGTCCAGGAGAGGGGGAGGCAGGGTCTCCACCACGTTGGCGGTGGTGATGAACATGACGTTGGACAGGTCAAAGGGCACGTCCGCGTAATAGTCAATAAAATTGCTGTTCTGCTGGGGATCCAGGATTTCCAGGAGCACCGAGGCCGGATCGCCCCGGAAGTCCTGGCCGATCTTGTCGATTTCGTCCAGCATGAAGACCGGGTTTTTCACCCCCAGGCGGCGGATTTCATTGATGATGCGGCCGGGCATGGCTCCCATGTAGGTGCGGCGGTGACCCCGCAATTCCGCCTCGTCCCGCAGGCCGGCCAGGGAGATGCGGACGAACTGGCGTTCCAGGGCCGCGGCGATGGCCCGGCCGATGGAGGTTTTGCCCGTACCCGGAGGGCCGGCGAAACAGAGGATGGGCCCCCGGGTCATCTGCACGTGGCGCTTGCGGTCGATGATTTCCCGCACGGTGGCCCGCAGTTCGTCCAGCTTAATGGGCTTGGAAAGATAGTGGGCCGCGCCCTTGCGCATGGCGTCCACCGCGGAGGACACCGTGGCGTAGCCCGTAACCATGATGATCTCCGTGGTGGGGGCGATCTGTTTCACCGACTCCAGGAGCTGGATGCCGTCCATTTTTTCCATCTTCAAGTCGGTGAGAACCACGTCGAATTCATGGGCCTTGACTTTCTCCAAGGCCTCCATGCCGTTGGCCGCGGTGGCCACCTGGTGGCCTTCCTTGCGCAGGATGTACTCCAGGTTGGTGCGGGCGATCTCTTCGTCATCCACCACCAGGACCTGGGAGGTCTGGATGCTGCACAGGGTGCGGACCGAGAGGTATTCCAGGATGCGTTCCTTGACGTGTTTCAAGCCGTAATGGGAGGACTCCAGGATGCGCTCGGCCCTTTTCAGGTCCAGGTTGTCTTCCGTGACCCGAGTCCAGGGCAGCCCGATGAGGTAGTCCAGATAATTGAGCCCGATGGAGTACTCGGCCATGGAGGGGTCGGTTTTTTCCAAGCGCTCCAGCTCCTTGATGGCCGCGGGGTGGACGTTCTCAGGGAGTTGGGCTTTCTGGATCGCGACCCGCAAATCCGCCAGCTCCTGGGGGACCTTGGCCCGCTCTTCTTCGGTTCTACGGAAAAAGACCATTTTATAACCCCCCATGGAAATTATTCCGGATTTCAACTAACTATAAATGAAAAAGCTTATGGGGGCAAGGAAAGGGAATAGGGAATAGGAAGTAGGGAATAGGGTAAAAGTTAAAAAGGGAAAGGAAAAAAGGTTAAAAAGGGAAATTTTCTCCAAGTTGCCCAGCTTCCCCTGGGGAACGAGAAGTATGCGTCGAACCTGGCCGTTGCATTAAGCAACTGGTGTTGCATTTATCAAATCGTCCAATAACATCTTGTAACTTCAAGGAAAATTGGATAGCTCGCGTTAGCTGGTTGCAATATGCAATATGGGTAAGGCGGAAACCGCGGATGCGACCGTGGCGGAACTGGCCGTGGAGTAATACCAAGTTGCGTTCAAAAAGGTATTATTAAGTTGTCATTCTGAACGGAGCGAAGCGGAGAATCTATAGCGTTTGCCAAAAGTTTTTTCCCATCAAAGACAAAAATAGTTTACAAAAAACTAGACTTTTTATGAAAAGTATGTTTTCCTTCATTTGTGCCCAGACGGATTGCGCCCAACC
>VGSO01000377.1 GCA_016874945.1 Deltaproteobacteria bacterium | reverse complement strand
GGCCGTTCCCATATGCCGGGCTCGGAAGACCACCAGCCTCTCTTTCAAGGGCAAGGCCAGCTCCGGGGTCACCTCGCTCTCATAGCGTCTGGTCGTGTGGGGCATGTTCACCTGTATGGCGCGGGAGTCAAGCGCCTGGTGAACCGGTTCATTGGTGGCAACGATGGTGGGCCCGAAGACCTCGTAATAGACGATGTCCTCGAAAGGTCCTCGGTCCGGATAGAGCACCCGAGGCACCTTGGCCCCCTTTTCGAAGCGGTGCAGGATGATGTCCTCGGATTTGGCATGTCGGGCCTTCCCCCAGAGGTCCAGGACATCGAAAAAGATTGCTCCTTGAAAGGTACTGGCCACCCGAATGATGTAGGCCTCCCGGAGCGACTCCACGTGAATGCCCCGGTAAGCTGCGAAGATCATGCCCTTGCCCGTGCGGCTTTTCCCTCGCTCGGGAACGGCAAAGTGGCAGATGATAGGGGAATATTGCACCGATTCCAGGAGATAGGTGTGCATGACCCAGGCAGCCATCAATTCATAATAGGCGTCTCCGGGCAGTTCCGAAATGCTCCGGTGATAGGCAACCAGGGCGTCAAACAGGGCTCGATCCGGCTCGTTGGCTTTCGCTGCTTGCAATACCCGGTCCCCTCGGGGCAGAAGCCAGGGGATCTGGCTCAGGGAAGGTGGCATCAGGACCAGCCCACCTATTTCCACCCGGTCCTTGACATTGAGGTTGTCCCCCTCGTTGATGAGAAAAGCGGGCCTGCCGTCCTGCTCCACCAGGTCCACGAGACCGGGAAAATCGGCAGTTTTGATGACTATGGGAGGATCCTCGTCTCTGGGCTGTTTCGCAGCCACTTCGTGGCCGACGCCCCCCTGGGCAATGCTGGGGGTGCTCTGTACGGGTTTGCTGATGCTCATCTGTGCGCAGTCGGGAATCCCGTCCTGGTTGACCTCTCGCACCAGGGGACGGGACGGCTCATGCTGTGTCAAACTCATAAATAATCTCCTTGCGTTTCTGCCGAGATAAGTTTTGCGGTATGTGGATTGAAAAAATAAATTTGAGGTGAGTCACCTTGCCTCTAAAGACCATCAAAGGCCTCCCTACCCGATTGATGGGGAGGCCCGGCCGGTTTAACTTTTCATGGGTTATCTGCTAGTTCGGCGCCGACACCTCCTTGGCGACCAGCAGGACCGTCTCTTCATGCCGGTGGTCGCAGATGAACTCCCCCCGCACCTCCAAGGCCTCGCCATTTTCTTTGGTGATGGTGACCTTGAGGATGAGGGTTCCTGACACCCAGAAATCCTCGCCAATCCTGGGAGGGGAGCTGGGAAGTCTGGAGGATCACTGCCACAGGGCACTCCAGGTTATCCTTGATCACGTCCGGCAGGTCGATGTCGGGATGAGCTTCGCGGGGCTGTTCACCGGGATCCTGATTGTCCTGGTCTTCACGGTCAGCCTCTTGGGCGCCGCCGCTGTCCGAGGTGGAAGAGGCAGCGTCTTCCTCGTCTGTGATAAAGAATTCTTCTTCCGGCGTTGCTTCTGCTTCCTGCGATTCCTCGCTGCGGGGTGGGGGAGTGCCTTGAGGAGGAGTCGGATGAAGGTCTGAATCCCCTTCTCTTAAGCCGCCCGCCGCTGTGCTTGAGGCTGAGCCTTGCTGGTCAGCTCCCCCCGCGGTGGTCTCATCGTTCCCAGCGCCACCATCTTCACTGGCGCCGTCCACCAGCTCCCGTGGGGCTGAGGGAGACGTAACGCCCACCGCTTCACCCGAGGTGGAATCGCCGCCCCGGTCCTCTGAAGACTCGTCCGCTGAGGAGGAGGCTACGGGAGGGGGCAACAGTGCCAGGGCCTCCAAAACCTTGCCGGCTGCACCAGCCAGGATCTTGGCCACCACCGCAGCCTGTTGTCCGTGGTCCAGGTTGGCCAATGCCAGCAACTCGCCCTGGTCATCGGCCAAGGGCGTTTCCTCCAGCTGATCCACCACAGCCGGGTCAATCTTAACGGCGATCTGCAGGAGGCGCTGGACTTTTCTTTCACTAACTCCCATCGTCTCAGCGGTTTCCAAGGAGAACCGCGGCTTCAAGTCGCCATTTTGACGACTTGAACCTGCCTCACCCCTCCTGCGGGGACCCCCATGCCGGTGTACCGGGAACAGTTCCTCATAGATTTCCCTTCGATGTTTGAGCCAGAACGCCTTTTGCAGCACCGATAATTCGTTCCTAATCAGATTCTCATCGATCCTGGCCAGTTCGCCTAGCAGCCCTCCATAAGGCAAAACCTTGGCTAAGATCCTGTCATAGCCCAACATTTTGCAGGCCTCCAGCCGATGGAGTCCCGCCGCCAGCTCTTTCTCCGGAGTGATCAAGATGGGTTGAAGCAGACCTATTTTCTCAATGCTATCAGCAAGTTCGTTAACTTTAGCCAAGTTTATCTTTCTATGTCCTGAACCAACCTTCACGGAATTCAACGATAACTCTCTGATGGCCCCACCTGACTCTAGGTTAACATATTGTTTTCCCATTGCTATTCACTGCTCCTTTGAATTTATTAGGGATTTCCGGTTCCCCTTCCTACCTGCCGTAGCAGGAGGCGCTGTTTCGTCCCCTCCCTGACGGGAGCTTGTTTTCTTTCGCCATTTATCCCCACTTCCGGCTGGGGATTGCCCACCGCCTTCAGCCGACCATAGGCTGCTCCATCCATGGGAGAAGTCCTTGGCTCGGCGTCTGGTATTCGGTTGTCAAAGAGCAGGGCCGGCCAATTTGAGGCCGGGTTG
>VGSO01000376.1 GCA_016874945.1 Deltaproteobacteria bacterium | reverse complement strand
GCACCCGCAGCCCCGCGGCCCGGCGCCCCTGGCCGAAGTTCTCGGGCTGGTGCCGGACATAGGTAGGCCCGCCCCGCTCCAGGATCAGGGCCGCCTTGGCCCGCTCCGCGGGGGAGCCGCTGGCCCGGTCGGCGCCGAAACGCAGCAAGGCAATGTTGGACTCCAGCATTTCCTTCTTTTTGGTGCCCAGCATCTTCTCCAGGATCTTTTTGAATTTCTGCTCGAACTGCTTTTCCGTGAGAATGCCCATCTCTTTGTTGATGAGGCCGATGATGGGCGCGCCGGGGAGGTTGCGGTTCAGGTGCTGCAGGGCCGCCCGGGTGGCGTCCAGCGCCTGGACTTCGATCTGCCGGTACTTGATAAGAGACTGGATCTGCTCGGGAAAGTCGGCCACCACCTCTTCCAGATTCCTTTGGGTGTTGATGACCAGCAGGCCGTGCTTTTTCAGTCCGCCCACGTATTCTTTCAGGATCTGTCCCTTGAGAAACTTCTCGTTGAAGAAGGCCAGGACGTCCCGCTCCGTGAGTTCCGAACTGTTGCGGATGGGCTGGGAGCTGATGCGCAGGTTCATGAAGACCGGGGCGCCCTTGCGGGCCGCGCCGTAACGGGCCCCGGTCTGCACGTAGATGTGGCTGGGGCCGGTGTCTTCGGCATAGACCAGGGCGGCGCTCTCCAGGGCGGTTTTCACCCCTTCGGCGCCCACCCCGACGAAGGTCATGCTCAATTCCCGCTCCAGGTAGCCGGGGAGGGGGGCCGGCTTCAGGGACAAGGGGCCTTCGATGCCCGAGTAATAATCCCTCAGGAATCCCCGTTTCCCTTCCAGACAGGTCACCATGTTCTCCACCACCGCGGCCGCGTCATACTTGTTAAAATCCTTGCTGCCCAGGCCGTAAACCCCGTGCAGCAGGGTGGGCATGATTTCCCGGCCATAGAGGCGGTGCTCCTTTTTCCCTTCCCGCATGGCCCGGAAAGAAATCTGCAGGGCCGCCTGCACGTCATACATCAGAAGCTGGTTGTGGGCCCGGGGGCTGCGCTCCAAGACGCTGATGACCTTGGCGTTGCGCATGCCGAAGGCCAGTTCCTCGTAGCAGGGCGGGTTAAAGAGGATGGGCCGCACCACCCCGATGCGGTAGCCCTTCACGTCCCGGTAATAGTCCACCACGTCTTTCACCACCCCGGCGGCGGAACCCATGATGACGATGACCATGTCCGCGTCCTCGGTGCGGTAGCACTCCACCACCTTGAGGTTGGTGCCCAGGACCTTGTTCATCACATACATGGCGGCCACGAAGCCCCGTTTGAAAAAGCGGTAGGCCGTATCCTGGGCCACCTGGCCTTCCATGGTCAGGTCCATGTCGGTGAAGGTGCCGGTGAGCACGCCGTGCTCGAAGTCGGGCTGGTAGAAGCGGTTGGGGGGCCCCACGAAGTATTCCAGAAAATCGTTGGACAGTTCCCTAATATTTTCAATGGCATGGCTCTTGATGAAGCCGTCGCCGATGGCCATCACCGGCAGCATCACCTGGCGCAGTTCCGCCACTTTGAAGGCGATGGCCAGGAGGTCTTGCAGTTCCTGGTTGTCCGCGGCCACCAGTTGGGCCCAGCCGGCGCTGCGCACCGCGTAGAAGTCGGTGTGGCCGCAGTGGATGCTCAGGGAGCCTTTATTCACTTCCCGGGCCATGACGGTCATAACCACGGGGAGGCGTTTGCCGGCCACGGAGAACAGGTTCTTGGTCTTCAGCAGCAGGCCCTGGGACGAAGTGTTGTCGGCATAGCGCCCACCTTGGGCCGCCATGGCTTCCACCGCGGCGATGGCGGAAAGTTCATCGCTGGGCTGAAAGTACATGAGCTCATGGCCGAAGAGGTTTTTCTGGCCGTTGGCCGCGGCCCGGGCGAAGCCTTCGGCGATGGGAGTGGAGGGGGTGATGGGATAGCCGCAGAGGCCGTCCACCACCCGGGTGAGCACCGACAGGGCCGCCTGATTGCCGTCCATCAGGACTTCCTGGCGTTTGCGCATGGTCTCCAGCATTTTTTCCGGAATGGAGGCCAAGTCGAAATTAAAAAGTTCCCGGGCGTCGAAGCGCTCCCATTCCGTCTGCCAGTCAATGGGGAGGACCTTGCCCTTCTTAACCCGGCGCAGCTTGTGATAAGGAAGCTGCTGGCGCAAGGCGTCCAGGTCGGAGACATCTTTTTCCCAACCGGGCAATTGCTGCCGTAGGGTCTTGATTTCCTCTGCCGGTATCATGCTCTTCTCCTTTTGGAGTATTCTTTCTAAATAATTATCTCAAAAGAATATGGCTCCGGCAACTATCGTGCCATGATATTTAAGATAAAAATTTAGATTTTTTGCCAATATATGGAATATTTGAAAAATGCTAAATTAGCAAGATATTATTTTAATATATTTTATATTTAATCAACCTTTATAATACTTATTTCCTTATCATATTTGTTTTTTATAAATATTATTATTATGCTATTCGTAGGAGTAGATTTTTGTCGGGAATCCATTATAAGCTATTTCAAAACCGATATTTTTGTCACCCTGAGCCGCCGGCGAAGGGCCACCACCTCTTGCACCCAGCCGTATTCGTGCATGATGATCGAACCTCTTTTTTATCCACTGATTACCCATGGACGCAGATTATAATCGGGTAGGAGGGGGCCTCTCGGCCCCCGTCCTCCCACACCACCGGGCGTAAGGTTCCGTACACGGCGGTTCCTGAAGCGCGTTAATGTCGGTGCAGGGATTTGAGCCGCCATTAGGCAACCGCC
>VGSO01000375.1 GCA_016874945.1 Deltaproteobacteria bacterium | reverse complement strand
CGTTAACTGGCGGACATCGGATTCATCGTAGTCCTCATCCTTGTTTCCCACGCCGGCCACCGCCACGACGTGGTCACCGTCAAACACTGGAATGTTCAAATGACGCCGAATTTCCACATGGCCCTGGGGGTAGCCTTTCTTATAAGGGCTGGGAGCGGCATAATCGTTGGTAATGATGGGCCGCCGTTGGCGCACGGCTTCCCCCCAGAGCCCGGTGGTTTCCAAGGGATAGACTAGGGGCTTATCCACTACGGCGCATTGATCCATGGCAGTCTTGGACCAGGCTTGCATGGTGAGCACCGTTTCGTCCTCATTCATAAAAGTCAGGTAACCGATGGTGCTCTTGGTCAGGCGGACTCCTTCTTCTAAAGCGAAATCGGTAATCTCTTCCAGCGTCGCCCTGGTCATCTGGCTAAGCTGCCACACCGCCTCGAGACGGGACTCGTCCAGGCGCAGCGCTTCCTCCATGTTGGCAGTCCGCACGGCCAGTCCCAATTGCCCGGCCAAGGATTGGAAGAACTCCACGTGTTCTTTGGCAAAATAACCCTTCTGGCTGCTGGCCGCGGTCAATACTCCCAGGGTCAGGGTTTCCGTGGTGATGGGGGCCAGCACCAGGGAACCCTGAGTTTCGTCTGCCAGAAGCCCCTGGAGCCGATCCGCCACCTCAGAGGAATCCGACACGGAAATCACCTGATTGGCCGACAAACATTGCCCCAGGAGGGATCCAGGCTCGGGCTTTACCACCTGTTCCCGGACCTCAGGGGGGAGGCCCCGGGCGCCTTTGGTGTGCAGCAAGCTATTTTCATCCAATAGCCGCACGGCGCATTTTTCTACCCCGAGCTGTTCCACCAGGACTCCCAACACCCCTTCCAGGAGATCGGGAATATAAAGGGAAGAGGCCAACCGGCGGGCGGCTTCGTTGAGCACCGAGAGTTCCGCCACCCGTCTTTTTAATTTTTGCTCGCTTTCCTCCAGGGAACTGGAGATCCGGCCGAAGAGATCGATAACGTCTTCCATCCGGGAACCCAGGGAGGTTAGATAACCTTCCACGATTACCCGGGCCGCCGCCGGCCCGATGGAGGCGGCCAGGGTCCGTTCCACAAAGGCCGCCAGGCGGATCTTCTCCCGGTCCCCCCACTCGGATTCCGGAGTCACCACCTCCCGGAGAAAGGCCTGGCGCGCCTCTCTGGCCTTCCTGGGGCCGATGAGCTTTTCCATGAAATGGGTCAATTGGTCCAGGCTCGGGAAGGAAACGAAGCGTTTCTCCAAAGGCAGCTCTCTTTCCCGTTCAAATACATCGACAAACCGCCGGGCCTGCTCCTCCTCCACCGGGCTGGGCGTCGTTAATAAAGAGATGCTGATAAAAGCGCCGGCATTGAACAGCATGGACCAGAAGAAGGCGTGGGAGAGCTTGTCCAGGCCGGTCAGACCTAAGAAAGCGGTGGGTTTGAGAAAGGCCAGGCCGAAGGGGCCCGCGGATAATATACTGAGAGGGAACCAGCCTGCTTCTACTAGATAGGGCAGGACCAGCGTATAGCCCCAGAGAAAAAAACCCGCCAGCAATCCCGCAATGGCTCCCCACCGGGTGGCTTCCCGCCAATACAAGGCCCCCAGCATGGCCGGAACCAATTGCATCACCCCGCAAAAGGCGATGAGACCTATATCCACCAGCATTACGGTAGGGAAGATCAGGCGGTAGCCGAAATATCCCAAAAGAATCAGAAAGAGAATGGCGCCCCGTTTGACGGTCAGCAGATGCGGAGTGATCCGCTCTTGCAGTCTTAGCCGAATGGCCAGGGGCATCACCAGGCTGTTGACGAGCATAGTGCTCACCGCGATGGAGGCCACCGCCACCATGGCGGTGGAAGCCGACAACCCTCCCAAAAAAACCAGCAGGGCAAGATACGGATGGCCGGTTTGCAAGGGAATGCGGAGTACGAAAGTGTCGGCCTGCTCCTGAGGAATGCCCAACAGCAGTCCCCCCAAGGCGATGGGCAGCACGAACAGGTTGATCAACAACAGGTACAAGGGAAAAAGCCAAATAGCGGTAAGAATGTGCTTTTCATTGGTATTCTCCACTACCGCCATATGGAACATCCGCGGCAGAAAGTGGATGGCTCCCATGGCCAGGAGGGTGAGCGCCAGGAGAAGGGCATAGCTATTCTGAGGCCCGGTGTTTACCAGGAGAAGCTGCTGAAATTCAGGACTCTGCTGGATACGTGTGAAGATTTCTCCCCAGCCCGGGAAAAGGCCAAAGGTTACCAGGACGCCCAGGCTCAAGAACGCCAGCAGTTCGATGAGGGACTCAAACACCACCACCGCCACTAACCCTTCGTGGCGTTCGGTGGGATCCAGATGGCGGGCCCCAAACAGGATGCCGAACACGACCAGGAGCAAGGCCATATAAAAGGCGGTGTCCTGATAAATCGGGATGGCCAGATGAGGGGTTACTTCTCGATAAACCAGGATGCTGAAGGTGTCGGAGATTGACTTGAGCTGCAGGCCGATATAGGGGGTTATGGCCAGAAGCATCCCCACGGTGGCCAGGGCCCCCAGAAAGGCCCTTTTGCCATAGCGCAGCGTCAGGAAATCGGACATGGTGGTGAGGTGGTTTTCCTTGCAGATGCGCAGGAGCTTGCGCAAACCGAACCACCAGGAAAAAGCGATTATGGTGGGCCCCAGATAGATGGTGAGAAAGGCGACCCCCGAGGTGGCCGCCTTGCCGACGCTGCCGTAAAAAGTCCAGGCAGTGCAATAGGCCGCCAGGGAAAGGGCGT
>VGSO01000374.1 GCA_016874945.1 Deltaproteobacteria bacterium | reverse complement strand
GTCTGACCAATCTCCTTTTCGAGGTCTTGTGCCTCACGACGTCATGCAGCCTGCAACCTGTCTACCCCATCAGTTTTTGGCCGATAGAGTATCACCGCCGAAGATTTTCATTCATACCATCTCCTTTTTAGGTATTGGCTATACCGTTGAACTAACTCCTTGGCATTACTTTAATTATCTCATCCTCTTCAGGTACAACCCAATTAACGGTCCACCGGGATTATCCGAGATTATGCCGCAGTCTTGGCCACGGCAATCAAAAAATGGTTTTGGGGATGTCTCTCCCCGAGTTTAATCCGACAAGTTTCCTCTTTTGTAGCCAAACTGTTTCGTGGAAGGCATGATAGCCCTGGATTATGCCGGGGGCGAATACGCCCCCGGCATAATTTTCTTAGCGGCCTTGGTGTTTACTTGGTGTTCTTAGTGAGAATTTCTACCCCATATATTCTTTGGTCACCTGTTCAATCTCCTCGGGGGTCATGCGCATCACCTTGCGCAGGCCGCGGATGGCCTGGTTGGTGCGGTGCACGTTCTCCACCAGGGCGAAGCGCACGTATTCGTCCCCGAACTCGCCGAAGCCCACCCCGGGGGAGACCGCGGTCTTGGCCTTGTTAATGAGCATCATGGAATAGTTGATGGACCCCAGGTGCCGGAATTTCCGGGGGATGCGGGCCCAGACGAACATGGTGCCCTTGGGCGGCTCCACCCGCCAGCCGATGTTGTGCAGGCCCCGGCACAGGGCGTCCCGCCGCTCCTTATAGACCCCGACAATTTCCTGGACGCAGTCATAAGGACCGTTCAAGGCGATGATGCCGGCGATCTGGATGGGCTGGAAGACCCCGTAGTCCAGGTAGCTCTTGATGCGAGTCAGGGCGTGGACCAATCGCTGGTTGCCCACCACGAAGCCCATGCGCCAGCCGGGCATGTTGTAGCTCTTGCTCAGGGAGAAGAGCTCCACCCCCACCTCTTTGGCGCCCGGGACCTGGAGGAAACTGGGGGCTACGTAGTCGTCAAAGACCAGGTCGGCATAAGCAAAGTCATGAATAATCCACACCTTGTACTTATGGGCATATTCCACGATCCGTTTGAAAAAGTCCAGGTCCACGCAGGTGGTGGTGGGATTGTGGGGAAAGGAGATGATGAGCATGGTGGGCCGGGGCAGGATGAGATTGGTGATATTGTCCAGGTCCGCAAAGAAATCCCGGTCGTGGGTCAGGGGGATGCTCACCAGCTGCCCGCCGGCGATGACCACCGAGGCCGCATGGATGGGGTAGGTGGGGTTGGGCACCAGGACCACGTCCCCGGGCTCCACCGTGGCCAGCACCAGGTGGGACAGCCCTTCCTTGGCCCCGATGGTGGCGATGGCTTCCGTTTCCGGGTCGATGTCCACCTCAAAGCGCCGTTTATACCAGTCTGAAATTGCCACCCGCAATTTTGTAATTCCTTTTGATGCGGAGTACCTGTGGTTGCTACCTTTACCCGCGGCCTCCATGAGCTTGGCCACAATATGAGGCGGGGTGCCCATATCCGGGTTGCCCATCCCCAAGTCGATGATATCCTCCCCCCGACGCCGGGCCTCCATCTTCAGGGCGTTGACCTTGACAAAAACATAAGGGGGCAAACGCTTCATTCGGGGAAATTCTTCCATGGCCATGGCCTCACCTCCAGCTAACCTGGCGATATTTCCTAAGATTATTCAGGAAATGCATTAGCTTGTCAATAAAAATAATTTATTGGCGGATTTGGTTAATTCAACCAAGAAATCAATAAGTTTTATGCAAAAAATAATATTTCGCTAAGAATTATGTGGAGTAGCAAGCCGTTATTTTTGAATGGCGACGGCTGAAATAATGGGCTTAAAAATGGCGTGGGGAAATGTTAAAAATCTGTGGTAATTTGCGAAATCGGTGGAAAAAAGAGGAACGCCATGGAAAGAAAGGTCTTTATCCTTGGGCCGGAAACCCTGGAAGCGCAGTACGCTCCCGGCACCCGGGGCGCCGCGGTGGTCACCCATCCCCATCCCCTGTACGGCGGCGATATGGACAACAACGTGGTCTGCACCGCGGCTAGGGCCTTCCAGGCTAAGGGCTGGGCTACCTTGCGCTTCAATTTCCGGGGCGTGGGGGAAAGCTCCGGCGCCTACGGGGAAGGCGTGGCCGAGGCCCAGGACGTCCAGGCCGCCCTGGATTATGTTAAAACCCGGGGCCCCGGCCCTTACTTGGTGGTGGGTTATTCCTTCGGGGCCTACGCCGCGGCCCAGGCCCTGCTCCAGGGGCTGGAAGCCGACGAAGCCGTTTTTATTGCGCCCCCGGTGGCCTTTATGCCCATGCCCTTTCTCCCCCAGGCGCCCCATCTTTCCGTGGTCATCGCCGGGGACCAGGATTACATCTGCCCTCTGGCGGAACTGGAGAAACTGCTGGCCCCGGTCCGGGACCGGATCAACCTGGCCGTCATCCCCGGCGCCGATCATTTTTTCCGGGGGCATGAAGAGAAATTGTACCGTACCTTGCAGGGAGGTTTAAAGAATAATTAAAGAATAATACTCCGAAAACGCCTTGGAAGATTGATTGCCTCCTGCTAATAGGAAGAACAAAAAATGCTATTAGTGGCACAGCGCGGCCTTGAGGCCGCAACCAAAGTAAAAAATTGCGGGCGTTTTCCTCTTGTTGTATGTTTCGGTTTTGCGATCCAGAAACTTGCCAACAGAAAGGAAAACGCCGTGAAATCCTTTATACAAAAATATGAGCAAGATGTCATGGGTTCTCTTTCGGGGTTTGACCGGTTA
>VGSO01000373.1 GCA_016874945.1 Deltaproteobacteria bacterium | reverse complement strand
CGAAAAAACTGGCCCTCACCGCCTGTATGCGCAAACTCGTGCTCATCCTCAACGCCATGGTGAAAAACAATCAACCCTGGAATCAATTTGTCACCCAGGTACCTTGACTTGTAAGACAGTCGCTACAATTTGCCGTTTGGTTGCGACTTGGTATGACATGGTGCGCCGTGCGTGCCCTACGTTATTGGCCAAGCAGCGCCTGGGCGGCCTCCTCATATTTTCCCAGCAACGCCAGGGCCCGTTCCTCCTCCGCCAGCCAAGCCCGGCATTTTTCCCCGCTGCCGTTTAACCGGGATGAGGCCAGCAATTCCTCCAGACCCCGTCGCCTTTGGTCATGGCGGGCCATCAGCAGCCGCAGGCGCAGAATCAGGGCCTGGATCAGCACCCGGTCTTGGGCCCATTTAAGGTATCCCAGGGCCTCCGGATAATTTTCTTCCTCCATGGCCGCCAGGGCCAGGTGGCGGTAATAGGACGCGGGCAGCACCCCGGATTCCGTCAACGGGCCGGAAAGCAAAGTCCGCCCCAGGCGCACCAGGAGATTGACTCCCAACATTGTTATCTTATTTCCTTTAAACCGAAAACCGAAAACCGTCTTTTAAGCTTTCTGCGCCTGGATGCCCGCGTCCACCATGTTGCTCAGGATTTCCCTCAGCTCCGGCAGGTCTTGGGTCAGCTCTTCGATGCGCCGCTTCACTTCCCGGTAATCCTCCTCGGCCCCCCGCCGGTCCTGGGCCAAGGTGTCCTCCAGGTAGCGCGCCACCCGCCGGTCCAGGCGCCACAGGCCCGCGGCCGCGCCCAGGATTTCCAGCAGCCCGGTGGTGATGTGGTGCCCGGTGACCTCCTGGATGACCACTTCCGCCACCCAGCCGGCCACGCCGCCCACTACGGCTCCGGTTAGAGAAAGGTCTTTTTGGGCCATTTTTTTCTCCTTCAAGGCACAACATTGAAAGCTGTGCTAAATATCCACGGCTGCGTGGGGCCTCCGGCGTTCACGCCTCTTTCTCCGGTTTCCCCCTAGGGGTTTCTTTTTGCCCCAATTTTTCCGCCAGGCGCTCCGTTTCCCTCAGCATCCGGCCGATGTGCCGGTCCTTCTCCGCCAGCCGCCGCTTCAGGGTGCGGTTTTCTTCTTCCAGGCGGCCGGTCTCCGAGTGGCCCAGCCAGTCCCGGACGCGGCGCACCGCCAGGGTCCCAGCCACCCCCAAGGCAACGCCGGTCACGACGCCAAGAAAAAAGTCCAAGCCCTTTAGCTCCATCAATCGACGACCTAGGCTAAATATTACAAAATTAAAGGCCCATCGTCAATTTCGCCATCCGGCCACAATCGCCTTGTCAAGCGGGGTCAGTCATGCCACAATTATCCCAAATCTTGCCCGGAGGTTGTACCCCATGAGTGACATCAAGGCCATGTACCGCACCGTGATGGCGGACCATTTTCCCCCGGAGATGACCATCACCTTCGGCGATCAGAAGCTGATATACCGCAAGCGCACCTGGAAGCTGCCGGATAAGGGTGAAATCATCGAAATGGGTTTGAGATACGGGGAGAACCCCGGCCAGGAAGCCGCCCTCTACGAACTGGTGGGCGGCCACCTCACCCTGGGAGAATGCCATTTCATTGACTCGGGGCACGGCATGACCAGCGCCCTGGACGAAGCGGGCATGATCCAGGCCGGCAAGCACCCCGGCAAGACCAACCTCACCGACCTGGACAACGGGCTCAACATCATCAAGTTTCTGGGGAAAAAGCCCGCCGCGGTCATCCTCAAGCACAACAACCCCTGCGGCGCCGCCTGGGCCGCCTCCCTGGCGGAAGCCTACGACCGGGCCAACCTGGCCGACCGCATCGCCGCGTTCGGGGGCGCGGCCGTCTTCAACCGGGCTCTGGATAAGGCCACCGCGGAACTGGTGGCGCAGAATTACCTGGAGGTGGTGGCGGCCCCGGACTTTGAGCCGGGCGCGGTGGACATTCTTAAAAAAGCCAAAGACTTGCGCATTATTAAGGTCCCCCGCTTCCACCGCCTGGAAGATTTCAAGCTGCGGCGCTTCGTGGAGTTCAAAAGCCTCATCGACGGGGGAATCATCGCCCAGCAATCGCCCTTGAACGCCATCCTTAAAAAAGAAGACTTCAAGCCCGCGGTGGCCACCTATCAGGGCAAGGAATACCGCTGCCTCCGGGAACCCACGGAAGCAGAATACGAGGACCTGCTCTTTGGCTGGTGGGTGGAGCAGGGGGTGACTTCCAATTCCGTGCTCTTCGTCAAAGACGGCTGCACCGTGGGCATCGGCACCGGCGAGCAGGACCGGGTGGGGGTGGCGGAAATCGCCATCTTCAAGGCCTACACCAAGTACGCCGACGCCCTGTGCTTCAAAAAGTTTGGCATGCCTTACAAAAACCTGGAACTGGAGATTCTCGACGCCAAGCGGGACGCCTCGGACAAGGTGGTCATCGACCTGGAGACCCGGGAGGCCAAGGGCGGCCTCATCGGCTCGGCCATGGTCTCCGACGCCTTCTTCCCCTTCCGGGACGGGGTGGACGTGGGCATCTGGGAGGGCATCGCCGCGGTGGTGCACCCCGGCGGCTCGGTCAGGGACTGGGAGGTCATCGAAGCCTGCAACGAAGCCAAACCGCCCGTGGCCATGGTCTTTACCGGGCAGAGGTGTTTCAAGCATTAGGAGACGGTTTTCGGTTTCCGGTTTTCGGTTTTCGGCAGGAGCACGTAAGGGCGGTTCTTCTTCTGGTTCCCAAGTTGAACTTGGGAACCAGAAGTTTTTTGGGTAGCACATCGCGG
>VGSO01000372.1 GCA_016874945.1 Deltaproteobacteria bacterium | reverse complement strand
ACCGGCCGGATAACACCCCGCCTCTGAAAATCAAGCGCGGCCGCCAGGACCTGGAATTGCGACTGGTGCAAAATCCGGATATTTTAAAAGACATTCGCGGCTCGAAAAATAAGCAGGTGGTGGTGGGTTTCGCCGCGGAGACCCACGATATGGAGGCCGAGGCCCGGCGGAAAATGGCGGACAAAGGTCTTGACTTCATCGTGGCCAACGACGTCACCCGGCGGGATGCGGGATTTGCCGTGGACACCAACGAGGTGACGGTGATTCACCGGGACGGGCGGCTGGAGCGTTTGCCTTTGCTTCCCAAAGAGCAGGTGGCGGAAAAGATTTTGGATTTGGTAGTAGAGTTGCTCCCTTAGTCCCTGTTAATTTTGAATTTTAAACCTTGAACTTTGAACTTTGAACTTGTCAGGCCAGAGGTTTTACGATTGCCCTTAGAACCAGCTAACGAACTGCGCCAACTGGTGGCGGAACTGGGTCAGTGGATGCGGTACCAGCGCCGCCTGGGCCGCCTGGGGGTGGAGCAGGAAGAGCCCGCGCCGCCTCCGGCCAAGGCGCCGGTAGTCCCGCTCTTCCCCACCCTGGCGGAAATCCGGGAGGAACTGGGGGATTGTCAGCGCTGCAAGCTGGCCCGGGGGCGCACCCACATTGTGTTCGGCCAGGGTTCGCGCCGGGCTGATATTATGTTCATCGGCGAAGGCCCGGGGGAGGAAGAAGACCTCCAGGGGCTGCCTTTTGTCGGCGCCGCGGGCGGGCTCCTGAACAAAATGTTGAACAAGCTGGGCCTGCCCAGGGAGGAAGTTTATATCGCCAACATCGTCAAGTGCCGACCGCCGGGGAACCGGGATCCGGAGAGTGATGAAGTCAATAGTTGTCTCCCCTTTTTAAAGAAGCAAATCGAATCCATCCGCCCCAAGGTCATTATCACCCTGGGCCGGGTGGCCACCCGGTGTCTGCTGGGGACCCAGGCGCCTCTGACCCGGCTGCGGGGCCAGTGGCAGCGGTATAAGAAGATTCAGGTGATGCCCACCTTCCACCCTTCGTATCTGATAAGGTTTCCCCAGGAGCGGTGGAAGACCTGGGAGGACATGCAGCAGGTGATGGAGTTTTTGGCCCGGCATGAAGACAATTAGAGTTTATCTCATAATTCTTATAGCTTTGACGGCAGCCTGGGGGACCCAGGCTGAGGCTCCCGGCCGCCGCATCTATGTGCTTCCCGCCGTAGGTTCCATCAACCCGGGCCTGGCGGAATTCGTGGTGGCCGGCATTCAGAAAGCGGAAAAGGCCCAGGCCGAAGCCGTGGTTATCCAACTGGACACCCCGGGAGGTCTGGATTCTTCCATGCGCCAGATCTGCCAGGCCATTATCAACGCCAAAGCGCCGGTAATCGTTTATGTGTCACCCCGGGGGGGCCGGGCGGCATCCGCCGGGGTTCTCATCACCATGGCGGCGCACGTGGCCGCCATGGCCCCGGGCACCAACATCGGCGCAGCCCACCCCGTATCGGTGGGGATGGGCAAAGTGGACAAGGTCATGGGCGAGAAAATGGTCAACGACATGGCCGCCTATGGCCGGGCCTTGGCGGAAGAGCGGGGCCGCAACGCCGATTGGGTGGACAAGGCCATTCGCAAGAGCGTTTCCATTTCCGCGCCCGACGCCCTGAAACAGAAGGTCATTGAGGTGATGGCGGAAAACCTGGAGGATCTGCTGCGCAAGGTGGACGGCCGTCGGGTAATGGTGGCCGGCAAAACCCTGATCCTCAAGACCACCGGAGTCGTGGTGGAGGAAATTCCCGAAGACCTGCGCACCAAGGTGCTGAAGCACATCGCCGACCCCAACATCGCGTTCATCCTGATGATGCTGGGGTTGGCCGGACTGTACTTTGAACTGGCTCACCCCGGCGTGGTCCTCCCCGGAGTGGTGGGCGCGCTTTGCCTGCTGCTGGCCTTTTTCGCGTTCCAGACCCTGCCGGTAAACTTTATCGGAATTCTGTTGATCATCCTGGCATTTATTCTATTTATCCTGGAGTTCACGGTCACCTCATACGGACTTCTCACGGTGAGCGGAATAGCCTCGCTGCTCTTGGGGTCCATTATGCTTTTTCGGGGAGGAGAAACGGGAGTGGACATCTCTTGGGGGGTGCTCATCCCCACGGTGCTCATCGTCTCTTTGTTTTTCATTTTGGTGACGGGAATTGTCTTCCGCAGCCACCTGCGGCGCTCCATGACCGGCGCCGCGGGCATGGTGGGAGAGAAGGGCGTGGCCCACACCGACCTTAAGCCGGAAGGCCAGGTCTTTATCTTCGGGGAATACTGGCACGCGGTGGCCCGGGAGCCGGTGGCCAAGGGGGAGGCGGTGGAGGTGGTGCAGGTGAAGGACCTGAAGCTGGTGGTTAAGAAAGTGAGCAGTGAGCAGTGAGGTATTAGCTGTCAGCTATTAGCTTTTTTAAACTGAAAACTGAAAACTGAAAACCAAAAACTGAAAACTGTCTTCATAGGGAGGTCCCATGCTCCAATTTCTGTCCAGTTCCTTCGTGTTGATCGCCATCCTGGTGATCTTTTTCCTGATGAGCGCCATCAAGATTCTCAACGAATACGAACGGGGAGTCATCTTCCGGCTGGGCCGGGCCCTGGATGTCGCCAAAGGGCCGGGGCTTATCATCCTTATCCCCATCGTCGACAAGATGGTCAAGGTAAACCTCCAGTTGGTGACCTACGACGTCCCCTCCCAGGACATCATCACCCGGGACAATGTCACCATGAAGGTCAATGCGGTGGTCTATTTCCGGGTCTTCGATCCCCT
>VGSO01000371.1 GCA_016874945.1 Deltaproteobacteria bacterium | reverse complement strand
CAAACGGCGGAAATAGGGAGCATAGGGAGCCAGGTAATCGGCAATATCTGGAAAGATAACCTCCTTGGACATGGAACTATCATAATCTATAATCCCTTAAAAAGCAAACCAATCTGTCGGAGTAGTATTAATCCCCTTGCAATAGTCATGGTCAAAAGCGGAAGCAACGATATTGGGGCGGTTCCCTCCCCCTTGAGGGGGGAGGGTTAGGGTGGGGGTGGCAAAAATTATTTGTATTATCCCGTAGTTATAAGCAGCTTCGCCCCCCTCCCCCTAGCCCCCCCCGTGGGGAGGGGGAATAGAAGCCGGGACCGGTTTTGCTAAATTTTTGCAAGAGCCGTTTAATACCATTTTCATTTTCAAATGAAACAAACTTGCTGTTTAACTTGTTAATATCGTTTATTCTTTTAACCGAAAACTGAAAACGGTATAATAAGCCAACTGCTAACCGCCTACCGCCAACAGCTACTCGTCAAGCAGCCGGAGCCATCTTTCAGCGCTTTCAAGTTTTAGGGAAAGAAGGAAAAAAAACCAGGAAGGGATGGGCAAGCGCGGCCGGCCGCTTAAGGCTCACGGCCGCGCTGTCCGTTTAAGGCCGGGAGTTACCGACCCGCGGCGCTCCGCTTGGAGGCCTTCAAGGGATTGATTTTCTGCGCGGTTTCCTTTTTGCCGTTGCCGTTTTTGACGTGGGTCGCCAGGTTGCAGGCCCCCCGGCGCCATTTGGCCGCGGGATCGGGAAACGCCAGGCAGTAGTCGCCCACTGCCACTTTCAACTGCCGTTCGCAGCCCTCGCAGGATTCCACCACGGGATGGCATTTGCCCCCGTTAAACGAACAGCCTTTTTTGCTCATAAAGGTGCAGTCGATACCTTGTTTAATGCTTACGCAGTGCATGGCCGTAGTCCCCCTCGGGTAATTAGTAAATCTTGTGTTTATATGCCATTTTAAAATAATTTGTCAAGGGAGGGATGGACTTTTTTTCATGGAACAGGAATCTTTTTCCTGCGGCCCCGGGCTGGCGCACGTCCCCGAGGAGGGGGGCCTTACAAGTCGGCGCCGCTGACTTTAAGCCATTTCAAAACCTCTTTGGGTTGTCATCCTGAGCGAAGCGGAGGATCTCAACGTATTAACAATTCTAGATTCTGCGCTATGCACAGAATGACATTTTCTGGATTTCTTAGGTGTTAAAATGGCTTCCAAGGTTTGGCGGGCGCCGAGGCCTCCCCCCATTGTGGGGTGGCAGGTTGACTAACGGGCAGGATTGCTTATTTTTCTTAAGTAAGGACATGCCATGACCAAGGATTCCCTCAAGACCTATCAGGAAAAGCGCTGGTTCGGCGGCACCCCCGAGCCGGCCGGGGGCGGCCGGGGGCCGTCGGGCCAGCCCATTTTTGTCATTCAAAAACATGCCGCCTCCCATCTGCACTATGATTTCCGGCTGGAGGCGGGGGGAGTGCTCAAGTCCTGGGCCGTGCCCAAGGGGCCGTCCACCGACCCCAAAGACAAGCGCCTGGCGGTGCCCACGGAGGACCACCCCCTGGAGTACGCCGACTTTGAGGGAGTGATTCCGGCAGGGGAATACGGCGGCGGCACGGTGATGGTCTGGGACAGGGGCTCTTACCGTAACCTCACGGAAAAGCAGGGCGTTCCGGCGCCCCTGGAGGCAGCCCTGGCCCACGGCCATGCCAAGGTCTGGCTGGAAGGCCGCAAACTCCGGGGCGGTTACGCCCTGACCCGATTTAAACAGGCCCCGGATGAAAGCTGGCTCCTGGTGAAAATGGACGATTCCGAAGCCGACCCGGCCCGCAACCCGGTGAAGAACGAACCGAACTCCGCGCTCACGGGCCGGAGTTTAGAAGAAATTGCCGCGGAAGGGTAAAATGCGGACACGGTGAGCGAAATCGTAGAAATCAAGCACGCTTACCGCCAGGGCATCGAGCCCCAGCCGGGGATCGACTATTAGCTATCCCTCGAGGCTCTTGCAAAACTCGTTTTGTTGTCATACTGAACGAAGTGAAGGATCTCAACCTCTTGAAAATACGAGATTCTTCGCTTCGCTCAGAATGACAAGGGGCGGCAATAAGTAATTTTGCAAGAGCCTCCCTCATAAAGGCTTCTGCCAGACAGCTTGCTTCATTCCGACGCTCCCTCTCCGGAAAAGGCCGGGCCGCAACCAAGGGCGCTCAGGCTGAATATCCATAATCGCCAATTTTATTTCAAGACATAAAAAATGATTCACCATATGGCTGGTAGGTGCTAATATAGGTATTAAAGTTTTTAAAAATTAGTGGGAGGTTCGGCATGAAAAAACTGGCAATCCTGGTGGCGGTTTTCTTGTTTATGTGCAGCAGCGCCCTGGCGGCGGCCCCGCCGCTGGTTGGCAAAACCTATAGGGGGACCGGCTATGGAGTGGAAAGCGGCCCCTATTTTTCAATGACCATCACTGTGAAAATCACCAGCCAGAGCACCTACCGGTTCAAAGGAACAGTCACCACCAGCAGGGGCGGCGGCACGGACCCGCCCCAGAAATTTTATGCGGTGATCTCTGCCACTAATCAAATTTACATGGTGGTGCAGGAAAGCACTACCACGTCGGAGGCAGCCAATGTGGTGGTGGACGCCAAGTACAATGTCGCCGTCAACACCATCACAGGGTTCTGGCGGAGCCTAACGCACGCCGGGGCGGGCTTGTTTACCCTGAAACAGGTTTCATAACGATCTGATTAAAGCGCCCCTGCCTGGCGAGGGGTTATCCATGGGCCAGGAGGCAATGACTACCGAACCGGCCTGGGGATTATAATTTTTCCCC
>VGSO01000370.1 GCA_016874945.1 Deltaproteobacteria bacterium | reverse complement strand
AGGAGCAAGAGCTCCAGAACGGCTGGCACCGTTCGCCTGCCCTTGGCGGTCAGGATGGCGGGAGTCCCGTAGGCGCAATTTATTGCGCCCGAAAGGCGGGCGTGATAAATCACGCTACAACTGTTGCCTTTCGACTGCGACTTGGTATTAAAGGTTCTCCGCGTATTCTCTGTGTACCCTGTGCCTCTGTGGTAAAAATCTCCGCGCCAGTCTAAATATCCGGGAGGTCCGGGGATTCTCCCTTCTTCGCTTTATACTTTTTATAGATCCAGGGAACCAGGGAGACCAGCGCCACCAGGACGGCGCCGATGAGAAATTCTTTGGAGACCCGTCCCTGGAAAACGTCCAGAATATTGCTGGAAAAATAAACAAAGACAATGGTGACCGGCAGCATGAAGATGAAGCTGGCCGTCACGTAAGCCGCCAGGGAGATGCGGGTAAGACCGAAGGCGTAATTCAGCAGGAAAAAGGGAAAAATGGGAATGAGCCGGGTGAAGGCCACTACTTTCCAGCCGTGTTCCGCCACTTTTTGATCCAGGGCCTCGATCTTGGTGCCGGCAATCCTGGCCTCCACCCAGTCCCGGGCCAGGTACCGGGCCACCAGGAAGGCCAGGGTGGCCCCCGCGGTGGCCCCGCAGATGGTGTAAACCACGCCCCAGAAGGGGCCGAAGAGGATGCCCCCGGCCAGGGTGATGGGCAGGCCCGGCAGAAACAACGGCGGGGCCAGAGTCCAGATAATCAGGTAAATGAAGGGGCCCCAGGCGCCGTAGGCCGCAATGGCCTGGCGCAGGCGCTCCTTCTCCAGGTGCTGCTGGAGGTTGAAGACCTTCACCAGAATAACGATGGCCACCAGGAGGCCCAGAAAAATGAGAGGCCGGAGATTGGAGGTCTTTCTGGCGGCCGGTTCCGGTTCCGTTCCTTCAGTTATGGTCATTTACGCCCTCTTAGATTCTTGGGTCATGGCGCCTTGGCGTGAAAAAATTCTCCCGCCCCGACCCCAGGGGGTTGGCATATGACTCATTAATAAGCATGCTTTCCCCGTTTTGCACGATTCCCCCGGCATTCTCGTCAGATTTTCAGGTCAGCCAGAAGCTGGCGGGCCAGACGGTGGGTGCGCCATCCTGGGGCCGGCGCCGGGTGCGGCCGGGAGAGAAAATCCAGCAAGTCGGCATGGCTGTCAATATCCGGCCAGGGCTCCAGGAGATGGAGTACCAGGCCCAGGTTTTGCGCCCGCGCCCGGGTGGCGGCCAGCACTTCCGGGGTGGACCAGGCCAGTTCCCGGAACAGCCCGGGTTGGGCAGCCCTCAAGCCTATCAGGTAATACCCCCCATCCATGGCGGGTCCCAGGACTACATCCGCCCGCCTGGTCTTTAGGACCTCTTGAGCTGCGAGCATCAAAGCCCCTGGCAAATCCGGGGTATCGCTCCCTCGGAGCAACACCGGCCCATAACCGGCCTGGAAAGCCCGATCAAAGGCCCGGGCCATGCGCTCCCCCAGGTCGCCCTCCACCTGGGGAAACAACCAGGCGTCCCCCGGGGCCAGCTTGCCGAACCAATTCCAGGCCGATGCCGGGCTATAGGCCAGGGCCAGCCGGATTCCAGAAAGCCGGGACATCTCTTCCAGGATGTCCATTAAAAAAGCTTGATAGACCCGGGCCGCGGCCTCGGGAGACAGGGGCGGCATAAGACGGGTTTTAACCTGGCCGGGGGTGGGTTCTTTGGCAAAGATGATGAGCAGGGGGGGCATCAAAGATAGTTTTCTGTTTTCTGTTTTCTGTTGTGTCACGCCTAATTTATACTGGCCCTTGGCTCTTTACTTCAATAAAATCTTGACCAGGGTGAAATCACCCGCGGCCCTTTCCATAAAAACTTAACATGGCAAAGCCCCTTATCTCCATCATCATCCCCGTATGGAACGAGGCCCGGGGCTTACCCCTGACCCTGGCCGGTCTGCCGGCGGCGCCGGACCTGGAAATTATTGTGGTGGACGGCGGCAGCACCGACGACTCCTGGGAGGCGGCGGGCCGCTTTCCCCACGTAACCCGGCTGCAATCCCCCCGGGGCCGCGGTATCCAAATGAATACGGGCGCCCTGGCCGCCCGGGGCGAACTTCTGGCCTTTCTCCACGCCGACACCCGGATCGGGCCGGCCCACGTGGAGGCCCTGCGCCAGGTGGCGGCTGATCCGGCGTTTCAGGCCGGGGCCTTTGAACTGGGGCTATCCCCTCCCCTTCCGGCCCTGCGCCTCCTCGCCTGGGGCGCCAACCTCAGGTGCCGACTCTTCGGCCTGCCTTACGGGGACCAGGTTTTGATTTTGCGGCGGGACCTGTTCTTTACCCTGGGCGGCTATTCCCACCGCCGCCCCGAAGACCTGGACCTGGTTATCCGGCTGAAACGCTACGCGCGGCTGCGCCTCCTGAAACCGCCGGTGGACAGCTCGGCCCGCAAGTGGCTGGCCCAAGGCTACTTCCGGACTACTATGAAAAACTGGCTCTATGCCTTGAAACATTTGGCCGAACGCACTTTCACCCGCCACTGGCCGGAAAAGGGGAATCTTAGTAAATGATTTGCGGGTGAGGGGGAAAGGGCGCCCGGCCTTTACCCCTCGCCCAATCCCTTGAGGGGGCATTAATTGGCTGGTAAAGGCGGGGCCAGCTCCCCCGCCTTTACCAGCCCACTTATACCAAGTTGCGATCAAACGAGTAAAAATGTCATTCTGAGCGCAGCGAAGAATCTATATTCTTCACTCCGCTTCGCTCCGTTCAGAATGACAAACAAAAATTACCTCTTTGACGGCAACTTGGTATTACAT
>VGSO01000369.1 GCA_016874945.1 Deltaproteobacteria bacterium | reverse complement strand
CGGCCGGCGATCTTGTCAATTTCATCCAGGAAGATGATGCCGTTCTGCTCCACCTTGCGCCGGGCCTCCTCCACCACCCGGTCCATGTCGATGAGGCGCTGGGACTCCTCCTGGAGCAGCAGTTCCCGGGCTTCGGAGATCTTGACCCGCCGGCTCTTGGTCTTCTGGGGAAAGAGGCCCCCCATCATTTCCCGCAGGTTAAATTCCATCTCTTCCATGCCGGAGGCGGAAAAAATCTCCACCACCGGGGCCAGGCGCTGGGTGACCTCCATGTCCACGGAGCGCTCTTCCATTTTGCCGTCCCGGAGCATGTTGCGGAGACGTTCCCGGGTGGCGTCCCGTTCGCCTTCCGGGGCCGGCGCGGCGCCGGGCAGGAGCAGGTCCAGGAGCCGTTCTTCCACGGCTTCGGCGGCCTTGGCCTGGACCTTGTCCCGTTCTTCCGCCTTGACCATGTTCACCGCCAGTTCCATCAGGTCCCGGACCATGGACTCCACGTCCCGGCCCACGTAGCCCACCTCGGTGAACTTGGTGGCCTCGATTTTGAGAAACGGCGAATGGGCCAGCTTGGCCAGCCGCCGGGCGATCTCCGTCTTCCCCACCCCGGTGGGGCCGATCATGATGATGTTTTTGGGCGCGATCTCGTCGCGCAGCTCTTCGGGAATCTGCTGGCGGCGCCAGCGGTTGCGCAGGGCAATGGCCACGGAGCGCTTGGCGTTCTCCTGGCCCACGATGTATTTATCCAACTCCGCCACGATCTCCCGGGGGGTCATGTGATCCCCGGAACCGGGGAGGCTTTTGGTCAATAACATAATCAAAATTACTTGCCCCCTTTATGAAATTGAGAGCTCTGCAAAGATCCGTTTTGTCATTCTGAGCGAAGCGAAGAATCTAGATTCTTCGGTCGCTTCGCTCCCTCAGAATGACAAATTAGGCGACTTTTGCAAAGATTCTTAAATTATTCCTGGAAGAAAAACATTCGCCGCCATTTTTGCTCTCCCCAGATGGCGTCCATGACGGTTCCTGCAAGGTGTAAACCAAGAAAAATGGGGATGAGCCAGTTGCCGATTTCGTGAATTTCTTTGATGACGTGCATCATGCCCCTGGCCCTGCCCCCGGGCTGAAGATAAAGGAACAGCAGGCTGCCGGTCACCGCCTGCCAGGAAAACGCCAGCAGGCCGAACCCCTGCACCACGCCTTTAAGCCCTTCATGGGAGGCCCGCTGGGGCAGCTGCAATTTGAACAGGGTCAGGACATCCTCCCAGGCGGCCAGGAGCCTCTCCCGGGTTACGGGGAGCCAGCGGGCGAAGCGGACGTTGTCCGGCCCCCAAAAGCCGTACAGAATCCGCAGCAACACCGCCAGGCTGACGGTGATTCCCAACCAACTGTGCAGCGTGAAGCCCAGATGGGAGGCTTTTTTATAATCCCCGGCCAATCCCCCCAGGAGCCAGGCCAGGGTGCCGCCCACCGCCATTACCGCATGGAGCAGCCGGGTGAAGGCGTCGAATTCGTCTGTTTCCGGCAGGTCGGGAGCAATGTTCGTTTTCATGGCATATTAGCTTCCTTGTCTCCCAATAAGGGATTTTAAGGATTCCCAATGGGAGGGGGCAAGAAAGTTTAACTCAAGCATTTATCACAAATTGAATCTCCCGGGTGTTCTGGACGACTTTCGAAGCTTGCAAAATCTCCAGACGAACGATGCCGCCGTCATAGCCAAAGTCGGCAATGATGCCCGGGCGCACCTCGTCGCTTTCTTTGATGCGCTCCTGACGCAGGGTTATGGTCAGGGAGTCGGTTTCCGGGTCGTAAATTATTTTCATGGCTCCAATCCCTTCAAATATTTATCTATTTGCGAGGTTTTATATATGGTTATCACCACTCGTTCGGTGGCGGCATCTTCCACCACGATTCGAAGCAACATTTCCTGTTGCAAAACCTGGTCGAAATAGCGGCGCATGAGCAGCCGCCGGGGCGGCTGCCCGGCGACCTCGAACTCAGGGTTCTCTAAAGTCTTATTCACCTCTGCCCGGTCTATCTCACGGTCAGTTAAGTTGTCCAGGGCATGAGGAGACCACCGTAAGCGTTTCACCCATGCCTCTTAAAAACTTTTCATCATTAGCAGTAACATAAAAGAGAATTGCTACAGTTCTTCCACTGCTATTTCCTGATTGGTATAGACGCACAACGACGCGGCGATGTTCATGGCCTCCCGGCAAATGTCCGCCGGGGCCAGGTCCGTATGGGCCATCAAGGCCCGGGCCGCGGCCAGGGCGTACGCCGCCCCGGAGCCGATGGCCATCACCCCTTCGTCGGGTTCGATGACGTCCCCGGTGCCCGAGATGAGGAAGGCCGCGTCCCCGTCCACCGCCAGGAGCAGGGCCTCCAGGCGCCGCAGGACCTTATCGGTGCGCCAGTCCTTGGCCAGTTCCACCACCGACCGGGTGAGGTTGCCCCGGTGGGCCTCCAGCTTCCCCTCTAATCTCTCGAACAGGGTGAGGGCGTCCGCGGAAGCCCCGGCAAAGCCCACGATGATCTTGCCGTGGTAGAGCTTGCGCACCTTTTTGGCCCGGTGCTTCATCACCATGTCGCCCAGGGACACCTGCCCGTCCCCGGCCACCGCCACTTTATCGCCCCGGCGCACCATGAGAACGGTGGTGCCCCGCCATTTTTCAGAGTTTTGTCTCATGCTCTTTCCTGTATTTTCTGGGGGGAGGGGGCTAATACCAAGTTGCGCTCAAAGAGGTAATTTTGAGTTTGTCATTCTGAACGGAGCGAAGCGGAGTGAAGAATCTAGATTCTTCGCTGCGCTCAGAATG
>VGSO01000368.1 GCA_016874945.1 Deltaproteobacteria bacterium | reverse complement strand
TTTCTGTCATCCTGAGCGCAGCGAAGGATCTAGATTCTTCGGTCGCTTCGCTCCCTCAGAATGACAATTCTTAGTAAAAAGTGAATTTTGCAAGAGGCTCATTTTTTTGTATTTGTTTCTTACCTAGCCCGGAAAATTCACATGATCCGTCAAACTCACTCAGCACAGGCTAAAGCCTGCAGCTACAGTTTACACTCTGTTTTTTGACCGATTCCTCAAAATTAAATAGAATCAGACAGATATAAGGTTTTTAGAAAACATGATGAATAAAGCGGGCTAGGTAATATCATTTTCTCTTTCAAGTGCAACAAACTTAATCTGTAACTTATTGATAATCCGTAATTACCTTTACCGAAAACCGAAAACCGAAGACCGAAAACCGTATAAGATGGATGACCACAAGGTTCAGCCAGACCTATACATTGTTGCATCCAAACAACTGGAAGCATTCGTTTACCATTCCCCTAATGAAAAGCGCAAGGTGATAAACTTGCATCGAATGAGAAAAGATCCTTCTTATTTGTTAGTAAGGTGAAGGACCGCAAATAAATATTCAGCCAAGCCGAAAATTATTTTATCCGAGTAAAGAACTGGTAACTCACTCCGGCATTCGCTGAACTCGCGCCCCCAAGGCCGAAAGTTTTTCCACCAGATGGGCGTAGCCCCGGTCCAGGTGGTAGACCCGGTGGATTTCGGTGAGGCCCTGGGCCGCCAGGCCGGCCACCACCAGGGAGGCGCTGGCCCTTAAGTCCGTGGCCATGACCGGCGCGCCCTGAAGGGTTTTTTTACCCCGGACGATGGCGTGGTTGCCGGACACGGCGATGTCCGCGCCCATGCGAATCAATTCGCTGACGTGCATGAAGCGGTTCTCGAAAATGGTCTCGGTGATCACCGAGGCGCCCCGGGCCAGGGACATCAGGGCCATGAACTGGGCCTGCATGTCCGTGGGGAAGCCGGGGTAGGGCAGGGTGCGCACGTCCACCCCGTGAAGGGCGCCGCCGGGCTGCAACGTAACGCGGCCCGGTTCGGCGGTTAAGCGCACTCCGGCTTCGGTGAACTTGCCCATGATGGCGGTGAGATGGGGCATGGGCGCATTGATTAGGGTGACTTCCCCTTTGGTGATGGCCGCGGCGGCCATGTAGGTGCCGGCTTCGATGCGGTCGGACATGATGATGTAGGACGCGGGTTTTAACTCCTTCACTCCGTGGATGGTCAAGACCTCGGTGTCGACACCTTCGATCTGGGCGCCCATGGCGGAGAGAAACCGGGCCAGGTCCCCCACCTCCGGCTCCATGGCGGCGTTTTTGATGACCGTGGTCCCCTTGGCCAGGACCGCGGCCATCATCAGGTTTTCGGTACCGGTGACGGTGACCGTGTCAAAGTAGATGTCCGCGCCGTTCAGGCGGCGGGCGTCGGCCTCCACGTAGCCTTCCTTGAGGGTGATCTTCACCCCCATGGCTTCCAGGCCCTTGAGGTGGAGATTGATGGGCCGGGCGCCGATGGCGCAGCCGCCGGGAAGGGACACCCGGGCCCGGCGCTGGCGGGCCACCAACGGCCCCAGGACCAGGACCGCGGCCCGCATGGTTTTCACCAACTCATACGGGGCCTCAAAACCCTCCAGGCCGGAGGAGTCCACTACTACAGGGGTATCCTGGCCGGACGTAGCCACGGCTGCGTTCCTGCCGGGAGGGCCTTGGGGAAATTTAATCCCCAGGCTGCCCAGCAGCCGGCCCGCGGTGCGAATATCCGCCAGGGGCGGAACATTGTAAAGATGGTGCACCCCCGGGGCCAGGATGGTGGCCGCCAGGATGGGCAGGGCCGCATTCTTGGCCCCGCTGATTACCACTTCGCCTTTTAGGGGAACGCCCCCTTCGATGACGATTTTGTCCATAAATTGCCTTAACTTGTCATTTATTTACAATCGTCTTTCATATGCCACTTTAGCGAGATGGTTGCCAGTCCCGTAGGGCGGGCGCGGCCCCCCATCATTTCCGGGCAAAAAATCTTAGAAAAGTCGCCGGGGCCACGATCCGGATGCCGCGAAAAGATTTCAGGTCGATGAGATGATGATCGCCGGAGATAATGAAGTCGGCTTTCCCTTCTACGGCGCAGGCCAGGACCAGGTTGTCCGGGGAATCTTCAGTAATATCGTCCACCACCAATTCTCCCGGTGTTAATATGACGATTTCTCTAATCTTATTCAGAAAAGAAGGGAGTTTATCCGGAGGCAGCCGTTTCTCAATGGCTTTTGTTATTCTGGGGTATTGCACGACTCGGTCAATTTCCTGAAGCAGGTGAAATGAACTGATCAACCGAATATCTCCGGATAATGCCAGATCGAGAATCCGGGCAGGTGGGCTGCCGGTTTGAAGAATGGCGCTAATCAGCACATTAGTGTCGATTACAACGTTCATTCAGGGTTATTGGGATTGCTTTCTGGTTTCACGGACGGCCTCTTCGATTATCTGGTCAAGCTCCTGCTGGTCAGCACCAGCCATTTTTTCCCAGATTTCATTCAGAGCCGCGCGGGCTTCTTCCTGGTCTTTTTGGAGGCGCTGGTACTTATCCATATTTATGATTGCCACCAGGGGCTTGCCGGCCCGCTCGATGACGTAATCGTCCCCCCGGATGGATACTTCGTTCATAATCTGGCCCAGATTCTGCCGGGCTTTAAGGGCGGATATCTTTTTCAGCATAATTAATCCTTATAATTGATATGGTTATATTAACTATATAGGTTAAGGGAGAAATTGTCAAATTAACGACTGCTCCCGTTGAAGGTCACTTCGCCTATGGGGGGATCCCGCCATTCGATGACGATTTTGTCCATCTTGAA
>VGSO01000367.1 GCA_016874945.1 Deltaproteobacteria bacterium | reverse complement strand
GTTAATCTCTTGACCCAATATTTTATTCTCGATATTTTGTTCCTAAAATAAAAAGGTGCTACCAGTTTCTGGATACTGATTACTGGATACTGATTACTGGATACTGATTACTGATTACTGGTTACTGCTCACCGGGAGAGATATGAAATACGAGCCCATTGACACTGCCATCCCCACCCTGGGTGAAGCCAAGGTGGACTCCCCCATCCATGCCGCGCCCATGTTCGACCGCGACGGCCGGCTGGTGGAGAAAAAATATGTCACAGACAAGGACCGGGTCCTGGTCTATGACAGCATGAGTTACCTGGAGCAGCTTCAGCCGGGGGAGCCTCCGCTGTCTTTTGAGATGGCCGGCCCCCGGGCCAAGATTTACTTCGACCCCTACAAGCTGCACTGCGCCATCGCCACCTGCGGGGGCCTGTGCCCCGGCACCAACGACGTGATCCGGTCCATCGTCCTGGAGTTGCACCATCTTTACCATGTCCGCCATATTTACGGGGTGCGCTACGGGTTCCAGGGTTTCATTCCCCGTTACGGCCATGACCTGATGGAGCTCAATCCCCAATCGGTGGTGGACATTCACAGCTTCGGGGGCACCATCCTGGCATCCTCCCGTGGTCCCCAGGATGTGGGGGAGATCGTGGACGCCTTGGACCGCCTGAACATCCACCTCCTGTTCCTCATCGGCGGAGACGGCACTCTGAAAGCCGCAGACCTGATCTGCGAGGAAATCGCCTGCCGGGACCTGCGCATTGGGGTCATCGTCATCCCCAAGACCATTGACAACGATATTCCTTTCGTGTCCCGGTCCTTCGGGTTCGACACCGCGGTGGAAATGGCCACCGAGGCCATCCGGGCGGCGCACACCGAGGCCGCGGGCGCGCCTAACGGCATCGGCTTGGTGAAGCTTATGGGGCGGCACTCCGGGTTCATCGCGGCCAACGCCGCGTTGGCCCTCCGGGAGGTGAACTTCGTGCTCATCCCCGAGTCGGACTTTGACATCGAGGGGGAATACGGCTTGCTGGACCGGCTGGAGGCCCGACTCAAGGCCCGGGGCCACGCGGTGATCCTGGTGGCCGAAGGCGCGGGGCAGAAATTTTTCTGCGCCGAGAACCTCATCCTCGACCCTTCGGGCAACGTCAAGCCGGGGGATATCGGCGTGATCCTGGCGGACAAGATCAAGGAATACTTCAAAAACCGGAGAATGGAAGTAACGCTCAAATATATCGATCCCAGTTATATGGTGCGCAGCGTCCCGGCCAATTACAGCGACAGCATTTACTGCGGGTTCCTGGGACAAAATGCGGTGCACGCCGGCATAACCGGGAAAACCGCCATGCTGGTAAGCCGCTGGCACAGCCACTTCGTCCACGTGCCCCTCAAGGCCGCGGTGGGCAAACGCAAGGAAGTGGACCTGTATTCGCCCCTGTGGCGCAGCGTCCTGGAATCCACCGGCCAGCCGCCGCTGAAGAACCCGTGAGGAAAAGGATTCACCACTAAGACACCAAGACACCAAGGTTTCACCAAGAAATAGTTATGTGCTTTGGCCCAATGCGCCAAAGCACAAAATTTATCCTTTGTGATTCTTGGCGCCTTTGTGACTTGGTGGTGAAAGAAGTTTATGGGAAACTTAACGCAGCGACCGGTTTTTGAATGCCAACAGTGCGGCGAGTGCTGCGCCGGGCGGGGCGGCATTTATGCGACCCCGGAGGAAGTGGCGCAAATGGCCGCGTTTTTGGAGATGGCCCCGGGGGAGCTGGTCTCCCGCTATCTGGAAGACTCCCCTCTTGGCCCTCGGCTGGGAGTAAGTAACGGGGTTTGCGTGTTCGTGGAAGATAACCGCTGCCGGGTGCATCCGGTGAAACCCCGCATCTGCCGGGAGTGGCCTTTTCTGGAGCCCCTGCTAAAATATGCCGAGGAATGGGCATATGCCAAGGGCGCCTGCCCGGGCATTGACCCGGATTGCCGTCATGAGGACTTTGTGGCCGCGGCCCGGAGCCAAACAATGCCCGGCCTCAAGAATATGCGGATAAAAGGTTAAAAATGACTCTAAAGTCCATCTCCGTCATCCTGGGGCATCCCCAGAAAGGCGGCTTCAACCACGCCATCGCCGCAGACGTGGTAAATGTGACCGCCGCCGGCTTCCGGCGCCCCTGAGATAACGGGCAATATTCACCGCAATCACACTTGTTAACGAGGAGCAAATGCGAAAATTGGGAAAGGTTAAAATCCGCCATTTGGGGGTGGCTCTCCTGTATATAAGTCTTCTTATCAGCAGTCCGGCGGCAGCCCAGGATAAGGCCCCCCCTGCCGACCCCTTCTCCCAGGGCGTCGCGGCCCTGGGTGAGGGTAACCATGCCCAGGCCATCGAGCACTTCAACGAGGCCTTGAAGCGCCACCCGGACCTGGTGGAGGCTTACATCAACCGGGGCATCGCCCACTTGAAGCTGGGCCAGGACGTGGACGCGGTGACGGATTTTGACCGGGCCCTGGAGCTGAATCCCCAGGCCCCGGAAGCTTACTATAACCGGGCCCTGGCTTATAACCGGGGCGGCCTCTTTGACCAGGCCCAGGAAGATTACACCCAGGCCCTGAAGTATCAGCAGAAGGACTGGCAGATTTACTATAACCGCGGCAACAATTTTCTGGACGCCGGCAAAGGCCAGGAGGCCCTGGAGGACTATGAGAAGGCCCTGAAGCTCAAACCCGAAACCCCGGAAATTTTGCAGAACCGCGGACTGGCCTACCTCCATTTGGGCAAGGCGGACAAGGCCCTGGCAGATTTCCAGGAGGTGCTCGCCCTTAACCCCAATTTTGCCCGGGCTTACTTTGGCCAGGGGCAGGCCCTGGAGAAG
>VGSO01000366.1 GCA_016874945.1 Deltaproteobacteria bacterium | reverse complement strand
CCTTCGGGAAATTCGGAACTATTGAATCAGGTTTTCCGAAGGTCAAAATCAGGTTTTTCGAAGGCCAAAATAAGGGACCCACCTATTGGAGCTCAGGGATCAGGATAATAGTTTATATGGTTTTTCCTGCTCCCATCTTTGACCGGAGAGACACCGGAGAGACACCCGAACGAACATATGGAGACTGTTGCAATTACCGGAATAACCCCAAATTGTCACCCTGAGCGAAGGGAAGGGTCTAGATTCTTCGCCACCTATGGTGGCTCAGAATGACAAAACGCAACAAGCTACTCCCACTTGCCGCACTTTTGCAACAGCCTCACATTAGAGTTCTTTAAAATGGTCGGTTCCGGAAAAGCAACACAATGCTTCAGGTAATTAATATAGGGACCCCCATTGTTCCTTATAATGATTCAAATTATTTTGAGCAAAGGAGTGCCAAAATGATTTCCAAAAACT
Source organism: Deltaproteobacteria bacterium (assembly GCA_016874945.1). Lineage (GTDB taxonomy): Bacteria > Desulfobacterota > Desulfobaccia > Desulfobaccales > 0-14-0-80-60-11 > VGSO01. The sequence goes on along the minus strand of VGSO01000366.1, from coordinate 2,427 downwards.
TGTTACCGTGGAAGTTATCTCTCAGTGTGAGCAAGTTCTTTCAACTGAAGTTTAATTGTTACCTTTTGCGCTTCTTACCTTTTTTTATCTCCCGGTGGTATATTATCTTTATAGGCAAGCTTTACTATCTTTTTAACAAGAAAGAGAGTAACTTAATTCGACAAACTATTAAGCGTGTGCTTAACAGGAAAAATGATCCTTGGATAATAAAAGTAAAGATCAAAGACACATTTAAAGGAATCTTTGATCATTACCATGAGAAACTGTTTATAGCTTACTCACATTTTCCCCGGCTCCTAAGGTTTCTCCATAATCAAATCCGCCTGGTGGGTGCGGAGGCGCTGGACAAAGCGCTTCAAACCGGCCAGGGGGTGATCCTGGTCACCGGTCATTACGGCGCCGTGGAGATGCTGCCCGGGGCCCTGGCGGTTAAGGGGTATCCCACCGCGATGATCTGCCGCTTTCAAACTTCCCGTCTGCGGCAATCTTTGAATGCCCGGGCGGAAAGAGTGGGGCTCGAGTTAATTGATGCAGACGAGGGCAATATCCTTCTCAGCGCTCTCCGGGTCCTTAAGCAAGGCCGCATTCTCATCACCGAATGTGACGAATTCGACGAATGGCGGGATGATCATAACCGGAGCACCTACTTTCTCAATACCCGGCTACCCTATGACCGGAGCCTGGACCTGCTGCGCAAACGCACCGGAGCTTCGGTGGTCACGGCGTTGGTTCACCGGGAAGGAAAGCGGCGCTACGCCATGAACCTGAGGCTGGTGGCCAATGGCGCCTCGGGCAACCCCCCGTCAGTGAGCCAGGAATGCCTGGCCATTTTGGAACAGGCTATTGATACTAATCCCGAACAATGGTACCAATGGAAAAAATTGGGGAAGATCATCAAATCGCGTCTTGAGGCTGAGCATGATCATCAAGAAAGTGGATATCTGGCACCTAAAGTTGGAATTTCTCTCCCCGATCAGGCATAGTTTGGCAACCTATGAAGCCTCGGAAAACCTGGTGGTTCAGGTCACCAGCCAAGACGGCCTCACCGGCTATGGGGAGGGTGTTCCCCGGGTCTTTGTAACCGGGGAAACTCTGGAGGGCAGCCTGGGATTTCTCCGGGAAAAGTTGGCTCCGGTGGTGTTAAATCAACCATGGTCGGCTCTCTTGGAGCTGCAGGGGGCCCTGGAAGAAATCTTCGTGATGGGAGCCGGGAAATACCCCGGGGCTTTTTGCGCCATGGAGACGGCCTTGCTGGACGCGGCCGGCAAGACCTGGGGGATTCCCCTGGCGGAAATAATCGGCCCGCCGGTGCAGGAACGCGTAATTTACAGCGCTATTAGCCCCCTGACCTCCCTGGAAAAGCTGGACCATTTCCTCGGTCTGGTGGAGCAGCACCAAATGCAGTATGTAAAGCTGAAGGTAGGGACCTCCCGGGATCTTCAGATCCTTAAGCGGGCCCGGGAGCGGCTGGGCTGGGAACGGGACATCCGGGTGGATGCCAACTGCGCCTGGGATCCGGCGGAGGCCATCCAACGGATCAAAAACATGGCCCCTTATGGGATCAGCGCCGTGGAACAACCCGTGGCCAAAGAGGATTTCCTGGGTCTGAAGCAAGTGAGCGAAGAGGTGGACGTCCCCATCATTGCCGACGAATCCCTGTGCCGGGAAGAGGACGCCCGGCGGCTCATCGAGCTCCAAGCCTGCCGCATCTTCAACCTGCGCCTCTCCAAGTGCGGCGGGCTGGGGGCCGTCCTGCGCCTCCGGCGGATGGCCGAAGCCCACGGGATTGCCTGCCAGTTGGGCTGCCACGTGGGGGAGACCAGTATTCTCTCCGCCGCGGGCCGGGCTTTTGCAATGTGCTCCCCTCATCTGGCTTATGTGGAAGGCTCCCTGGCGCCCTTCCTGCTAACCAAGGACCCGGGGTCCCCGCCGGTGGTCTTCGGCCCCGGGGGGGTGGGGGAGGCCCTGACTGGGCCCGGCTTGGGGGTGGTAGTGGCGGAGCGGGTGTTGCAAGAATTGGCCCGGGCGCGTTATACGGTGTCTTGAAGAGTTTTGAGTTTAGAGTTTCGAGTTTTCCACCACTCGTTCCCAAGCTCCCACTAATTTAGAAACCAAGACAGTGATGAGCCTCTTGCAAAAGTCATGGTCAAAAGCGGAATCAACGATATTGGGGCGGTTCCCTCCCCCCGTGGCTCATCATTACCCACAAGTGGGGGAGGTAATATTATCATGGGGAGCGACCGAGGCGCCAGGCGATTACGATATCGCCCAGGCGCTGCATTCCCTGCCAAAGGGTTCCTGGGCCGGGGAAGCCATCACGGGCACGCCCCAGGAAACCGCCCAGTTGGGCAATCATTTTGGTGGCTTCCAGCAGCGTCGGCGGCTCCGCCGGAGGTTTCGGGGTGCGTTGGATAAAGCAGCACAGCG
>VGSO01000365.1 GCA_016874945.1 Deltaproteobacteria bacterium | reverse complement strand
TATTTTAACCGAAAACCGAAGACCGAAAACCGAAAACGGTATTAAAGGGTTGGGAGGGGGGTATGGGGAGGGCAGGGAGCGGTGCTCCCTGGCCCTCCCCCCAAATTTTCTTCCTTCTCCCCCTACTTCCGCGCCTCGGACAGGGCGATGTGGTAAGATTCGATTTCCGAAAGAGCGGTGAAGATTTCCCTGATCCGGTCTTCCACGGCTTCCGCCGCGGCCTGGCGGTAGAAAGCCACTGCCCGGGTTTCCCGGCCATGGGATTCGTTGAAGTTGGCCCGGGGGTCTTTGCGGCAGGCCTTGTCGTCGGGTTTGATCTCGGGCTTGGAAACTTGCAGGAGTTTGCATATGAGAGAAGCGTGTTCCGACTCCGCCTTGGCCAGGGCCTTGAACATGGCCTGGTCCACCGGGTTGCCGGCGCAATTGGAGGCGCAGAAATAGAACGCGGCGTTGGCCACTTCCAGGGCCAGGGCGGTCTCCAGGTTTTCCCGGGACCGGGGGCTCATATCCGGGATATAATTGCGATCCACATAGGCTTCCGCGGGCACCATGTATTTCTCGGACGCGCCGCAGAAAGGGCAGAAGCTAGGGGGCGCGCTTCCCAAGTAAGGGTCGCCGCAGATCTGGCAACGGAATAACTTCATGGTTCATCCTCGCATTTATACGATCGATTTGAACTGCTTCTTGTTCGCATTACAGACGGGGCACTTATCCGGAGGCTCCCCCTCCACGGTATAGCCGCACACCTGGCAGACATAGATGTCCGCCTCTTCTTTATTATCCAGGTTATCCAGGGCCTTTTGGAAGAGCCGGGCGTGGACCTTTTCCACTTCGTTGGCGAAGTTAAAGGTGCGCAGCGCCTCTTTGTCGCCCTCCGCCTGGGCGTCGGCGATCATCCGGGGGTACATATGCCGGAATTCGGAGTTTTCGCCCTCTACGGCTTCTTCAAGGTTCTGGGCCGTGGTCCCCACACCCTTCATGGCCCGCAGGTGATTGTGCGCGTGGACTGTTTCCGCTTCCGCCGCGGCCCGGAAAAGTTTGGCCACCTGATGGTAACCCTCCTGTTCCGCCTTCCGGGCGAAAGCCAGGTACCTCCGGTTGGCCTGGGATTCCCCGGCAAAGGCTTCTTTAAGGTTATCAAGGCTCTTTGACATTAACTTCCACCTCCGCTTATTTAGATTCTTCCAGTTTCATAGGGATGCCGCAGCAGACCAAAACCCCGCCGCCGGCTTCCATAACCTTTACTTTGTTACCGCAAATCTTGCACCGGTACTCCTGACCCACGGCAATGGCCATATCAATCCTCCTTCCGGTTTTCTTGCCCCTGGCAGTCGGGGCAGAGGCCCCACAGGGTAAGAGTTTGCTGTTCCACGAAAAATCCCTGGAGGGCTTCCGGCGGGAAAGCCTGGGGCGGCTCCCAATCCGCGTCCATGATCCTATGGCACCCCCGGCAAATGAGGTGGGCATGAGGGCTGGTGCAGCAATCATAGCGGGCCATCTCGTGCAAGGGGTTCACCTTGAGCACCAGGCCTTTCTGATGCAGGACCTCCAGGGTCTTGTACACCGTATTAAAGGAGATGGCCGGAAGTTGACGGCGCACCTCCTGAAAAATCTTCTCGGCGCTGGGGTGATCCCGACGATTTTCCAAAACGGCCAGGACCGTCAACCGTTGCGGGGTGACGGCAATGCCGCGGGATCGCAGCTTTTGAACCAGATTTTCCATAGGTCCTTTATTAGATAATAATCGTTACTAATCTCGTCAAGGTCAGATCCGGGGTAAAAAGATTTTTTCCGATAATTTGTGGGCCGCTGGAAAAATAGGGAAATTCGGCAGAAACGGACTGGGGAGATTCGGCCGTATCGGATAATAATGAGGGATCAGGAGACTCCCAAATTAATTGGGTCCTGACCCCTGATCCCTAAAATCTGAGACCTGACCCTTAATAATAGTAAGTCAGGCCAGCCTGAACAAAATGCACGTTGAAGGCGGGGTTTTCTTTATAAATGCCGGCATTGGAGGAATGGCGGAACCGGTAGGCCACGGTCATGGCCAGACGGGGTTGGAGGTGCAAGTCGATCCCCGCTCCTATCTGGGGCGTAAAATTGAAGGCATGGGGGATGGCCGGACTGTCAAAGCTTTCCGAAATTATCCCCGCGCCCCCTTCTGCAAAAAGAGTAATGTTGTTGGAAAGGCGGGCGCTCACCTTGATCAAAGGAGTGAAACCGAATTCCGCGCCGTTGCCTTCGGCTTCGGCCAGGCTGAGAATACCTTCCAAAACAAAGGATACGCCCACGGGACCCAGTTGATGACCGGGGCGGACCAGAGAGATCCCCCACCGGGGCAGCAGGCTGTATAACCGCACCGTGGACGTGGAGTCGTTTTTCCCAAAAGCCAGGCGCAGCCCGAATTCCTGCGAGAAGCCTTCCCCCCAGGCCGCCGCCGGAAGACACAGGGCCGCCGCCAACGCCAGCACTGCCGTCCATTTGCCTGAAGCTCTCTGCATCATCCTCCCCCTTGTGATGCCTGCTTGGCAAAAGATTACTTTTCCATACCACCATAGCACCGGGAAAAAAAGTTGTCAAACATTATACGGCCCAGGAATACCCCTTCCCAAAAACTCTTTATCAGAAAGGCAAGCACCGGCACAAAAGGAGAAAGGCATTTCCGGGAGCCGCCTGATCATGTAAATGCTTAGATAAACCAATTATTGATGCAGGAATTATATCCTTTGAACTTCATTATCTATATCCGCCACTCTTGGGGAGGGTAATTATAATTAAAAAAAATTTTAATACTGTTTCCACTCTCTTTAACACTACAACGTTAATTACCCGCCTGCTTCAGTACAACCCTTTGTATTTATTGTCATTCTGAGCGCAGCGAAGA
>VGSO01000364.1 GCA_016874945.1 Deltaproteobacteria bacterium | reverse complement strand
CTGGCCTACGCCTCCCTGGGCGGGGTGGACAGCCGCATCAAGCCCCTGATGCCCGCCCTGAAGAGCAACTGGCTGCTCATTCACGTGGTCACCTGCTTCCTGGGCTACGCCGCCTTCACCGTGGGTTTCGGCACCGCGCTGCTGTACCTTAAACAGTCCCGGCGGCCCACCGCGTCCTTGCCCCCGGTCTCCACCCTGGACCATCTCATCTACCAGGCCACCATCATCGGGTTTCTTTTCCTGACCCTGGGAATTCTCACGGGCGCGGTGTGGGCCGAATCCGCCTGGGGCCGCTACTGGAGCTGGGACCCCAAGGAGACCTGGTCCCTCATCACCTGGTTCGTTTACGCCACCCTGCTCCACGCCCGGCTGGTCAAAGGCTGGCAGGGCCGGCGCATTGCCTGGCTGGCGGTGCTGGGCTTTGGCGCCGTGCTGTTTACCTACTTCGGGGTGAGCTTCCTGCTTACGGGGCTGCATTCTTACATGTAGAATTGCCTCAAGCCACGGCGCCCAGGCGTAAAGAACACAACGATTAACCAAACTTTTGGGGGCCCGGTAACAGCCGCGCCCCCATTCTTTTATACGGTTTTCGGTAAAGATAATTACGGATTATCAATAAGTTACAGATTGAGTTTGTTGCACTTGAAAGAGAAAATGGTATAATATCTTGTTATCTCGTTCCCCAGCTCACGCGGGGTAACGCATTTTTATCGCCAAGCTCCGCTCCACCGAAATACCTCGCATGATGACAGGAGATCAGCAATTAAGGACAGGGGTTATAGAGGTTGCCCAAAGTAATTTCCCCGTAGGGGCACGGCGAGCCGTGCCCAGGGTACAGGGGCACAGCACGCTGTGGCCTTACGTCAAAAAACAATCGGAAAAAACTTTTGGCAATCGCTATAGCAGTTTGAGACCTCTGCGAAAGTCCTCTCAACTGTCATTCTGAGGGAGCGAAGCGACCGAAGAATCTCATAATTACGAGTAAATACGAGATCCTTCGCTTCGCTCAGGATGACAAAAAGGCTTTTCGCAGAGGTCTCAGTTTGTAATAAGCTGAATGCTGACGGCTAAGAGCTGACAGCTAAGCCTGATAACCAAGCTGCCGCACCGCCCGGGGGTCTTTGCGCCAATTTTTCCAGACCTTGACCCAGAGTTCCAGGAAAACCCTGGCCCCCAGGAGGTTTTCGATTTCCACCCGGGCCTCTTGGCCGATGAGCTTCAACATTTTCCCGTGCTTGCCGATGACGATGCCCTTCTGGGATTGACGCTCTACATAAATCAACGCCCGGATGACCACCAACTCAGGACGCCGGCGCTCGTCGAACTCCTCGATCTGCACGGCCACCGCGTAGGGAATTTCTTCGCCGGTATGGTGGAAGACCCGCTCCCGGATGAATTCCGCGGCCAAAAAGCGCTCGGTGGCGTCCGTGGGGAGGTCCTCCGGGTAAAAAGGCGGGGCCTCAGGCAGCAACTGGACGATTTCATTCAACAAGTCGGAAAGCCCGTCTCCCAGGAGGGCGCTGACGGGGACCACCGGCGCCTGGGGGAAAAGCTCATGGTACGCGGCCATTACAGGCAGGAGTTTGGGCTTGGCCACCAGGTCGATTTTGTTCACCGCGATGAGCATGGCCCGCTCCAGCTTCTTGAGATGGGGGAGCAGCACCCGGCCCCGGGTGTCCGGAGGCTCCGGCGCCACCAGCCACACCACTACGTCGGCCTCGTTCAGGGCGGTGATGGCCGCCTGCACCAGGGCTTCGTTGAGCGCCCCCTTGGGGTCGATGACGCCGGGGGTGTCCAGGAACAGGAGCTGGGCCCCGGGCCGGTTGAGGATGCCCAGGAGCCGGAACCGGGTGGTCTGGGGCTTGGGGGAGGTGATGGCCAGCTTTTCCCCCACCAGCCGGTTGAGCAGGGTGGATTTCCCCACGTTGGGCAGCCCCATGAGGGCCACGTAGCCGCATTTGAAGGACAGTTTTCCGTTTTCCGTTTTCTGTTTTCCGTTAAAAGGACCGGGATTATTCATAGCTTATAAGGCGGTCCGCGGCCGCCAAATTGATCTTGGCAAATCATACTGATTATATCCCAATCAAGTTATTATTTCAGCCGCCCGTTTCAAAATAAAAGGCAGGGATTGACCCTGCCTTATGGCGGCCCAAGATGTAGGGTAAATTTCTGGGGTATTACCAGGGCACCGCGGCTTTGGGATTTATGGTGAACTTGCAGGCTCGCTTGGTGCCAAATTTTTTCTGGGTGAAGACTTTTCCATTAAATCTGACCTTAACGATGTAAGCTCCGGGATCGCCCTGGAAGTGAGGGTCATGGAGCCTGAAAGTATTCATCCCGGTGTTGAGCCTTTTGTTCATCTCCCAGCCCACCAGGCGGCCTTCGTGAAAGACGCCCACGTCGAATCCTCCATGGGCGCCGCCGTCATATCTGAGGGTGACGATGAAGTTTATGGGCTGTCCGGGGCGAAACCATTCCGGCTCCGCCTCCAGGTTAACAATATGGGTCCTCGCCTTAATTTCCGCCTCGGTCAGCGCCAAGGCGGCCGCCGGAATGGCCAGCAGAACTATCAGGACAATAATGAAAACCCTTTTGTTCATCTTCCTTCCCTCCTTCCACATAGACTTGATTTAATCAAGTTTAGTTAACCCTACAACGACATATAAGATAATTTTCTATGTCGATGTGAGGGGTATGAGCGATAATTTCTCATTTGAATCCCCTGAACCAAAAAAATCAGGGAGTTGATATCGCATTCTCGCAGGGGAAGCACCGCCTGCATCAGGATTCTAAGCTGCGATAGAGTAATATGTGGCGCTTTTTTTTCCCAGTTTAATTTTCAAATGCCAGAGAAAGAAATGGGCTAACATACAGGTCAACACATGGTGATGCCAGGCGGCATATTTTCTCACTTCGTAATGATC
>VGSO01000363.1 GCA_016874945.1 Deltaproteobacteria bacterium | reverse complement strand
CTGAGCGCAGCGAAGAATCTAGACCCTTCGCCTACGGCTCAGGGTGACATAACTGATTGTCAGTAATATCCAATGGTTGTCCTATCATGGGCGATATGGGAGGTATTATCTAACGTAGTAGTGTTAGTTATTAATCATAATTATTCGATAATCGGCGATTGCAACTAACAACTAACAACTAACAACTAACATGAACTGGACACGCACCTGGGCCGTATTTCGAAAGGAATTGATCCATATCCGGCGGGATCCCCGGAGCCTGATCCTCATTATTCTGCTCCCCATCATCCTGCTGCTGCTCTACGGCTACGCCCTCACCTTTGACATCAAAAACGTGCCCACCGCGATTTACGACCAGGAGGGCACCCAGGTGAGCCGGGACTTCATCAAGCGCTTTGAAGGCTCCGCCTACTTTTCGGTGAAGTATTACGTCTCCTGTTATGAGGAAATCAACCGCCTCATGGACGACCGCCGGGTGACGTTGGCCCTGGTGCTGCCTTATGATTTCTCCCGGCCCCTGAAAAAAGGGGAAAGTTCCAAAGTCCAGGTGCTGCTGGACGGCACCGACGCCAATACCGCCAACCTGGTCCTGGGCTACGTGCAGGCCGTGGCTGCCTCTTTTAACACGGACTTGATGCAAGAGCGCCTCAACCGCAAGGGGTTTATTCGGATGGAGGCCCCGGTGAAGTTGGACGCCCGGATGTGGTTCAACGAAGATCTGGCGAGCATCAACTTCATCGTGCCCGGACTCATCGTGGTCATCATGACCATGGTGGGCGCGCTGCTCACTGCGCTCACGGTGGTCCGGGAGGTGGAGCGGGGCAGCATGGAAAGCCTCATGGCCACGCCTTTGAAGAAAGGGGAACTGCTGCTGGGGAAACTGGGGCCTTACTTTTTCGTGGGCATGCTGGACATGGCCATTGTCATCCTCATGGGCCACTTCCTCTTCCAGGTGCCGCTTCGGGGCAGCGTGCCCTTGCTGGTGGCGATGTCTTCCCTCTTTCTGTTGGCCACCCTGGGCCACGGACTGCTCATTTCAGTTTCTTGTCAAAACCAGCTCCAGGCCTACCAGATGGGCATGCTCACCACCTTTCTCCCGGCCTTTCTGTTGTCCGGGTTCGTCTTCGCCATTTACCTGATGCCGGTCCCGCTCCAGTTGATGTCCTATCTGGTGCCGGCCCGCTACCTAGTGGTTATCAACAAGGGGATTTATCTCAAAGGGGTGGGCCTGGAGGTCTTGTGGCCCCAGGCCCTGATGCTGGTAGGGGGGGCGGCTTTTTTCATCGCTCTGGCCCTGCGCCGGTTCCAAAAAAAGATCAGGTGAAATTATAGCAGCCCTAGGAAACCGTAGGTAAAGGGTAAGATGCCTTAGGGGCAATAAGGGCCATTAACGCAATTTTTTTACCGAAAACCGAAAACTGCATTATGTGGCGGCGCATCTGGCAGATCATCATCAAAGAATTCATCCAGGTCTGGCGGGACAAGAAGCTGAGATTTTTCCTCATCGGGCCGCCCATCGTCCAGATTCTGGCCTATGGCTACGCCATCAACTTTGACATCAAAAACGTGGCCACGGCCATTTATGATGAAGACCGCAGCCCGGAATCCCGGGACCTGGCCGACCGGTTCCGCTCCACCGAGTATTTTCGGGTCAGCCATTTCATCCGGGACCAGAAGCAGATGGAAGACCTCATAAACCGCAGCCAGGTCACTTTCGTAATTCATGTGCCCTGGGACTTCAGCCGGAAGCTCAAGGCGGGCCATGCGGCGCCTCTCCAGTTCATCACCGACGCCACCGATTCCAACGCCGCCCAGGTGGTGAACCGTTACGCCGGCGCCATCCTCAATGACTACACCCTGGACCAGATGCAGGCGCGGTTGAGGACCCTGGGGGTGCGGGCCAGGCTGGAACAGCCGGTGGCCCTGGAACAACGGGCCCGCTATAATCCCAATCTGCTCAGCCGCTGGTCCTTCGTCCCCGGGGTCATTGCCATGGTGGTGATGCTGGTGAGCCTGATGCTCACGGCCCTGGCCGTGGTACGGGAGCGGGAAATCGGCACCATGGAGCAGATATTGGTGACCCCCATCCGGCCGGTGGAGTTTTTGCTGGGCAAGACCATCCCCTTCGTGATCATTTCCTTCATGGAAGTGGTCCTGGTGAGCCTCATCGCCATCCTGTGGTTCGAGGTTCCCTTCCGGGGCAGCGTCCTGGTGCTGTTCCTGGGCACGCTGACCTTTCTCTTCAACTCCGTGGGTCTGGGGCTGCTCATTTCCACCGCCTCCTCCACCCAGCAGCAGGCCATGATGGCCGGGACCTTCTTTTTGACCCCGGCCATCATGCTCTCCGGGCTGATCTTCCCCATCAACAACATGCCGCCGTTCTTCCAGTACTGCACCTACCTCAATCCTTTGCGGTATTTCGTCATCGTGGTCCAGGACGTGTTTCTCAAGGGGGTGGGGCTGAAGGTGCTGTGGACCCAGATGGCCGCCATGACGGCCCTGGGCCTGGCCATGCTGGCCCTAAGCCTGCTCCGGTTCCGGAGAACATTGGCGTAGGAGGAGAGAAAGATTTTTGGGGGGAGGGAGTAGGGAGCTCAGGTCCCTGGCCCTCCCCCCAAAAAGCCATTTTGCAAAGATCTCATCGCGCTCAGGGGATTACCGAATATTCCGGACGCCCAAATAGCGACCCCGGACAAGATCAAAGCAATAATGGGGCGAAAATATGGTTGTTTCTTCATGGCCGATTTTCCCCCTTGTCCCACGACCCTTTCGAATAGGCAAAAAATCCCTATCCTCTATCCCTAATCCCAATACTGTTCACTTAATAATAAATCTGTGGTATCATGTGATAACCTATCACAGGAGGACCGCAGATGGCACGGACAGTTGCAGAACTCCCCAAAGGGCGCCGGATCACGGATTATATCAGTCTT
>VGSO01000362.1 GCA_016874945.1 Deltaproteobacteria bacterium | reverse complement strand
CCGCAATTTTTTACTTTGGTTGCGGCCAAAGGCCGCGCTGTGCTACTGAATCCGAGTTTCTGGTTTTTTCGCGAAGATTTTGCCTGTAACACCTTGATTTAATTAAAGTAATTAGGTCATTTTTTAGTTTGGTTGCGGCCTTTAGGCCGCGATGTGCCACAAGCATCTTTTAGATTTCTAGTGACTTATACCAAGTTGCGCTCAAAGAGGTAATTTTGAGTTTGTCATTCTGAACGGAGCGAAGCGGAGTGAAGAATCTAGATTCTTCGCTGCGCTCAGAATGACAATTCTACTCGTTTGATCGCAACCCGGTATTACGGGATTTTGCAGGGGTCTTTACTTCGAATGAGGTTGATTCATAATGACGAATAAACTTGCAGACATAATCTCCCAAATCCAACCCATTGACCCGGCCTGGCGGGCCAAGGCCCAGGCGCGGCTGGATAATCTCACCAAGCCCCCGGGCAGCCTGGGGAGGCTGGAGGAAGTGGCGGCCCAATACGTGGCCATCCGGGAGGAACTCTTTCCGCTTCTGAAAAAGAAAAAAGTGGTGGTCTTTGCTTCCGACCACGGCGTGGTGGCCGAAGGGGTGAGCGCCTACCCCCCGGAAGTCACCTTCCAGATGGTCTATAACTTTCTCCGGGGCGGGGCTGGCATCAACGTCCTGGCCCGGCACGTGGGCGCGGCGGTGGAAGTGGTGGATATCGGCGTAAACCATGAATTTCAGGAGGCCCCCGGCCTCATCTCCCGGAAAGTGGCCCCCGGCTCCCGCAATCTGGCCCGGGAAGCCGCCATGAGCCAAGACCAGGCCCTGGCAGCCATCATGGTGGGAGTGGAGCGGGCCCAGGCTGCGCTGGATGAAGGCGTGGACGCCCTGGCCGCGGGGGACATGGGCATCGGCAACACCACTCCCGCGGCGGCCCTGGCCGCGGTCTTCACCGGCCGCCCCCCGGCGGAGGTCACGGGCCGGGGGACGGGCATTGATGACGCGGCCCTGAACCACAAGGTGGCGGTGATCCAGCGGGCCTTGGACCTGCACTGCCCCGATCCCCAAGACCCTCTGGCGGTCCTGGCCCAGGTGGGGGGGCTGGAGATCGCCGGCATCTGCGGCCTCATCCTGGGGGCCGCGACGGGCCGCCGCCCCTTGCTGCTGGACGGGTTCATCGCCACCGCGGGGGCGCTGGTGGCCGCGGCCCTGGCCCCGGCGGCCACCGGCTACCTCATTGCGGCCCACCGCTCCGTGGAGCCGGGCCATCGCATCATGCAGGAGCACCTGGGGCTCAAGCCCCTCCTGGACCTGGACCTGCGCCTGGGGGAAGGCACCGGCGCGGCCCTGGGCTTCGGCCTCCTGGAAGCCGGCCTCAAGATCTATGCGGAAATGGCCACCTTCGCCGAAGCCGGTGTGTCGGAAAAAGAGGCATGAGACCCTATTTCCCCAAGGGATGATGCAGCTTTGGACATGCCAAAGCCCATTAAATCTCTCAGGCTGACTCCCTCCCCCTTGAGGGGGGAGGGCTGGGGTGGGGGTGACGTATTCTTTCCCCCTTGGATTTCAAACTATCACCACCCTCCCCCGAACCCCCTCCCCTCAAGGAAGGTGGGACTTCTAATACCAAGTTCTGTTTCTGCTGCAACAAATCTAATTACTAACTTATTGATAATTAATAATCTTTTAACCGAAAACCGAAAACCGAAAACCGAAAACTGTATAAATCATGGTGGGCAAGAGTCTTCGGCATGAGATTCACTTTCCCCCTGGCCCTCACCTTTCTCACCATCATTCCCTGGCCCCGGCAGGGACTGGCCGGGGACGGGGATCTGGCCCGGTCCATGTTCTGGTTTCCCTGGGTGGGGGCGCTCTTGGGGCTGATTTATTGGGGAGCCTGGGCGGGATTAGGCCGGATTTTCCCCCCTCCCGCGGCCGCGGCCCTGGTCTTAGCCCTCACCGTGATCCTCACCCGGGGCCTGCACCTGGACGGGTTGGCGGATACGATGGACGGTCTGGGCGGGGGCCGGGACCCGGAGGCCCGGCTGCGCATCATGAAAGACTCCGCCTTGGGGGCCTTCGGCGCGGCCGGCCTGATTCTGGCCCTGCTGATGAAGTACGGGTTTTTCTTGTCCCTGGGCGCCGGGGCCGGCAGGATTTTCATCTTATTTCCCCTGGTGAGCCGCTGGGGCATGGTGCTGCTGGCTTATCTCTCTCCTTATGCCCGCAAGGAAGGGGGCCTGGGGGAAGCGATGACCCTGGGGGTCACCGCCTCGACAGTTTTGGGCGCCACCCTGGGGGCCGCGGCCCTGGCGCTCCTGGCCGGGGGGCTGGCCGGATTGGTCCTGATGGCCGCCGCCGCCGGCGTCGTGGTCCTCTTGAAATTTTATTTTTTTCAAAAATTAGGTGGCATCACCGGCGACGTCCTGGGCGCGGCCAATGAAATCCTGGAAATTCTGACCCTGGCCGGCGCGCTGGCCTTGGGGGTGCTCCGCCCAGACGTTTTTATTTTGCGCATTTTATGGTAAAATTTTATCAACATATTTGGATGGAACTTTTCCCCGTCGAAAAGAATTAGGAGGGTTTAATGCTACCCGACGTCATTGAAATGCGGGCCAGGATAAGGGAACTTAACGACCGGCTGGAGCTGCTACGAGGTCATCTTTGATCTAGCTGGAAAGGAGGAGCGAGCTAGCCAATTGTCAGAATTGATGCACGACCCGGAATTCTGGGATGACCAGGCCCGGGCCGCTACGATCCTCAAGGAGCGAAGTGCCCTGCTCCAGGATATAGAGGATTTCCACTTTAAAGAACAGCAGGTGGATGACTTGGAGGTGCTCCTAGAACTGGCGGTGGAAGAGCAGGACCACAGAGCCCTCAAGGAAGTAGCCGCAGAACTTAATAAATTGACCGAGACCTTCCGGGACTGGGAACTCCGGCTGCTGCTTAC
>VGSO01000361.1 GCA_016874945.1 Deltaproteobacteria bacterium | reverse complement strand
CGGCGATCCGCTCTTCCGAAAGGCGGATATCCCGGCCCATGGCCGCGAAGGCCGCCAGGGAGAAGCGGAAGGCGTCGGTGCCGTATTGGTCCATGAGGTCCAGGGGGTCGATGACGTTTCCCTTGGACTTGCTCATTTTCTGGCCTTCGGGGTCCCGCACCAGGGCGTGGATGTACACCTCCCGGAAGGGCACGTCCTCCATGAGGTGGAGGCCCATCATCATCATGCGGGCCACCCAGAAGAACAGGATGTCGAACGCGGTGACCAGCACCGTGGTGGGATAGAAGATTTTCAGCTCCGGGGTCTCCTCCGGCCACCCCAGGGTGGAGAAGGGCCACAGGGCCGAAGAAAACCAGGTGTCCAGGACGTCGGTTTCCTGGGTTAATTGAGAACTTCCGCAAATGGGGCAGGTTGTCAGGTCTTCCCGGCTCACCAGGACTTCCCCGCACCCTTCACAGGTCCAGGCCGGAATGCGGTGCCCCCACCAGATCTGCCGGGAGATGCACCAGTCCCGGATGTTGAGCATCCAGTCGAAGTAGCTTTTCTCCCAGGATTCGGGGATGAGGCGGGTGCGTTTATCTTCCACGGCCTTAATGGCTTTATCCGCCAGGGGCTTAACGGCCACGAACCACTGCTTGGAGATGAGGGGCTCCACCACGGTCTTGCAGCGGTAGCAGTGGCCCAGGACCAGGTGGTAAGGCTCCACCTTTTCCAACAGGCCCTCGCTTTTTAAGTCTTTGAGAATTTTATTCCGGCAGGCAAAGCGGTCCAGACCCTGGTACTTGCCCGCGGCTTCAGTCATAACGCCCTGCTCGTCGATGGCCTTCACCGCCGGCAGGTTGTGCTGCCGGGCGATCTCAAAATCGTGGAAGTCATGGGCCGGGGTGATCTTCAGGGCGCCGGTGCCGAACTCCGTAGAGACGTGGGGGTCGGTGATCACCGGGATTTTCCGGCCCAGGACCGGCAACAGCAGGGTGGCCCCATGAAAGGCCCGGTAGCGGGTGTCCTGGGGGTTGACCGCCACCGCGGTGTCTCCCAGGAGGGTTTCCGGCCGGGTGGTGGCCACGGTGACATGGCCTTCCCGGTCCGCCCGCCGATACTTGATGAAATAGAGGTGGCCGTCCTTGGGCTCGTGCTCCACTTCCAAATCCGCCAGGGCCGTGCGGCAGCGGGGGCACCAGTTGATGATGTAGTCGCCTTTGTAGATCAGGCCTTCTTCAAAGAGGCGGACAAAAACTTCCCGCACCGCCCGGCTTAGCCCCTCGTCCATGGTGAAGCGCTCCCGGCTCCAGTCGCAGGAGCAGCCCAACCTCTTAAGCTGCTTGATGATGACGCCGCCGGATTCCTCCTTCCACTGCCAGACCCGGCGGATGAAGGCCTCCCGGCCCAGGGCGTGGCGGTCGAGTTTTTCCGCGGCCAGCATGCGCTCCACCACGTTCTGGGTGGCAATGCCGGCGTGGTCCGTGCCCGGCATCCACAGGGCGTCAAAGCCCTGCATACGCTTGAAGCGGATGAGGATGTCTTGCAGCGTGTTGTTCAGGGCGTGGCCCATGTGCAAGGACCCGGTGATGTTGGGCGGCGGGATGACGATGCAGTATGGAGGCCGGGACCCGTCCGCTCGGGCCATAAACAGGCCCGCCTCTTCCCAAAACGCGTACCACTGGGCTTCAATGCGCCTGGGGTCGTAAACCTTGTCGAGAATTTCCGCCATGATGATTCCTGTAGAAAGATATTTGGGGAAGGGGGCCAGGGGCTTCCACAGGCGAGACGCCTGTGCCACTGGCCCCTGCCCCCTTCCCCCCACCCCATCCCACAACCCCCATAAGGGGTTATAAAAAGGGGTATTTATAGACTAACTATTTAATATCATTGAAAACTAACATGGGAGGGCGGGGATGTCAAGGGAATTGGCGTTTGCCGGATCATGGAGGAGGCGCCCGGCGCCGCAACAGTTGGAGGACCGAAGACCGAAGACCAAAGACAATTTTCTCCTGTTAACTCAGACTCACTGTGATAATAATTCACCTATGCCTTTTGACGATGCCCCCCAGGACAAAAGCCGCCAAGTGCTGGCCCATTTCAACCGGGTGGCGGCCCGCTATGACCTGATGAATTCGCTCTTGAGCTTCGGCCTCCATCACTGGTGGAAGCGGGTGGCCGTGGGATTGTTGGATCTCCGGCCCGGAGGGCAGGTCCTGGACGTGTGCGGCGGCACCGGAGATTTGGCGGTGATCGCGGCCCAAAGAATCGGCCCCCGGGGCCGGGCGGTAGTTTATGACTTCAGCCGGGCCATGCTGGAGGCGGGCCGGCCCAAAACCGCCGTCTTAGCCGGTTGGGGGAAAATCTTGCATGTCCAGGGAGACGC
The DNA here is from genome assembly GCA_016874945.1 of Deltaproteobacteria bacterium. Classification (GTDB taxonomy): domain Bacteria; phylum Desulfobacterota; class Desulfobaccia; order Desulfobaccales; family 0-14-0-80-60-11; genus VGSO01. The sequence goes on along the minus strand of VGSO01000361.1, from coordinate 571 downwards.
CCTGCGCCTGGCTTTTCCTGACAACTGTTTCGACGCCGTCATGGTGGGCTTCGGCATCCGCAACCTGAGCAGCATGGACGCGGGTTTCCGGGAAATGCACCGGGTGCTCAAGCCCGGAGGCCGGATGATGTGCCTGGAGTTTTCCTGCCCGGCAACTCCCTGGTTCCGTCGTCTCTATGATCTTTATTCCTTTGCAGTGATGCCCCTGGCCGGGAAAATCATCGCCGGGTCCAGGGAGGCTTACTCTTATCTCCCCGAATCCATAAGAAAATTTCCCCTGCCCGAGGAGCTTTCGGCCTTGCTCCGGAGTCTGGGGTTCACCCAAGTAGGCTACCACCGCCTCACCAACGGCATCGCCGTGGCCCATGTGGGCGTAAAGGAGAGGGAATAGGGAATAGTAATCAGTAAACAGTAATCAGTAATCAGTAAACAGTAAACAGTAATCAGTAATTAGTAACCAGTAACCAGTAAACAGTAAACAGTGAGCAATGAGCAGATGCAAGGGTTGAGCGTGATTATTCGATGTTCACTAAACTAACAACTAACAACTTTACTCCTGGCTTACTTTAAA
>VGSO01000360.1 GCA_016874945.1 Deltaproteobacteria bacterium | reverse complement strand
GAGGCCAAACGGTTTATAGACCACGCCGTGGCCGGCGCCGCCCGGATGCAAAGGCTCATCAACGACCTGCTCCAGTACTCCCGGGTGGACACCCGGGGCAAGCCCTTTGGCCCGGTAAGCCTGGATGCGGTGTTCCAGGATGCCTTGGCCAACCTCAAGGTAGCCGTGGAGGTGAGTGGGGCGGTGGTCACCGCCGACCCCCTGCCCCGGGTCAAGGGGGATGCCGGCCAGTTGGCCCTGCTCCTCCAGAACCTCCTGGGCAATGCCCTGAAATTCCGCCGGGAGGAGAAGCCCCGGGTGTATCTGTCCTGCCAGCAAGCTGACGGGGAGTGGGTCCTGGCCCTCCAGGACAACGGCATCGGCATCGAGCCGGAATATCTGGACCGCATCTTCGGAGTATTTCAGCGCCTCCACACCCGCGCCAAGTACCCGGGCACCGGCATCGGTCTGGCTATTTGTAAAAAGATCGTGGAGCGCCACCGCGGCCGCATCTGGGTGGAGTCGGAACCCAACGCGGGGTCCACTTTTTATTTCACCATTCCCCAGGGGGAGGCAAAACCGTCATGATGGTCAAATCCATTCAAGTCCTGATGGTGGAAGACAATCCTGAAGATGTGGACCTGACCCGGGAAGCCCTGAAAGACGCCAAGGTGGTGTGCGACCTGCTCGTGGTGAACAACGGAGTGGACGCCCTGAAGTTTTTGCGGCGGGAAGGGGAATTTACCGACGCCTTGCGCCCGGACATCATCCTCCTGGATTTGAATCTCCCCAAGAAAGACGGCCGGGAGGTGCTGGCGGAAATCAAGGCCGATGAAAACTTGAGGCGCATTCCGGTGGTGGTCCTCACCACCTCCCACGCGGAAGAGGACATCCTGCGGGCCTACAACAACCATGTCAACTGCTACATCACCAAGCCGGTGGACTTCGAACAGTTCATCAAAGTGGTGAAATCCATTGAGGATTTCTGGTTCACGGTGGTGAAGCTTCCCCCAGAGTAAACCCATGAGCGCTGATAAGCTAAAGGTCCTGCTCCTGGAGGACAACCAGGAAGACGTGGAACTCCTGAAGGACCTACTGCGGGAAATTGTCTCCACCACCTTTGAGTTAAAGCATTTTCCCCGTCTCAAAGAGGCTCTGGATTACTTAAAGGGCCATGAAGACGGCGTGGATGTCATCCTCTCCGACCTGGGCCTGGCGGACAGCCAGGGTCTGGACACCTTTCGAAATATGCAACAGCAGGCCTCGGGAATTCCCATCGTGGTCCTCAGTGGTTTGGCCGACGAGGAGTTGGCCATCAGGGCGGTGCGGGAGGGCGCCCAGGATTACCTGGTCAAGGGCCAGGGCGACGGCCATTTAATTAACCGCGCCCTCCGGTATGCCATCGAGCGCTGCAAATCCCAGGAACGCCTGCGGGAAAGCCAGGAAGCCCTGCGCCGGGCCAACGACGAGCTGGAGCAGCGGGTCCGGGAGCGCACCCGGGAGCTCGCCCAGGCCAACCTGGCCCTCCAGGCGGAAATTATGGAACGGGAGCGGGCCGAAGAGGAACTGCGGAATACCAGCGAACTCCAAGAAGTGATCAATTCACTCCTCTCCTTATCTGTCACCAACCGGACCCTGGAAGAAATCTTTGACAAGACCCTCGAGAAGCTCTCTAATATTTCCGGGATGGCCCCTGAGTTGGGCGGCATTGTTTTCCTTGTTGATCCCGGGTCTAAGCATCTGCGGTTGAAAACCCATAGAAACCTGTCTGTGGCCAGGCAGCAGTTTTGCAGCCGGGTGCCCTTCGGCGATTGTCATTGCGGGCTGGCGGCGGCCACTCAAAAGATTCAATTCGGCGATAGCCAAACGGAACGCCACCTCTCTATGCCTAAACAAGACCCACCCCACAGCCATTACTCCGCGCCCATTATTTTTGAGGGCCAGACCATGGGGGTGATCACCGTTTGCATGGCCGCCGGGGAGCAACGCGATTCCCAAAAAGAGGAATTCTTAAAGGCCATCGCCAACACCCTGGCCGGGATCATCCTGCGCCGCAAAACGGATAAAGGATTGGAACAGGCTCTGGAAAGGTTGAAGCGCAACCTCTACCAGACCCTGGAGTCCCTGGCCCTGGCCCTGGAGAAGCGGGATCCATACACCGCCGGTCATCAGCGGCGGGTGGCGGAGCTGGCCGTCGCCGTCGCCCGGCGCATGAAGCTTCCCGAAGAAACGGTGGAAGCCGTGGAACTGGCGGCCCTGGTCCACGATATCGGCAAGATCATTGTCCCCGCGGAAATCTTGGCCAAACCCTCCAAATTAAAAGCCATGGAGATGGACCTGATAAAAGACCACCCCCAGGCCGGGTGTGACATCCTGAAAAACGTGGAATTCCCCTGGCCCATCAACGAGATCATCCTCCAGCACCATGAGAGGCTGGACGGCTCCGGCTATCCCCTGGGCCTGGCGGGGGAAAACATCCGGCTGGAAGCCCGCATCCTGGCGGTGGCCGACGTGGTGGAGGCCATGAGCTCCCACCGGCCCTACCGGCCCGCGCTGGGAATTGACCAGGCCCTGGAGGAAATCCGGCGGAATAAAGGCATTCTCTACGATGCTGAGGTGGTGGAGGTCTGCATCACCTATTTTATGGAAAGCGATTTCAACTTTCTGGAGGTTCCTTCTTCGCCGTCAAATTATACATTCTAAGTCTCTCGCCTTGACCTGATCCCTGACCACTGATCTCTGACCCCTACCCCCTAATACCGTTTTCGGTTTTCGGTCTTCGGTTTTCGGTTAAAATAAATAAGATTTATCAATAAGTTACAGGTTGAGTTTGTTGCACCTGAAAGCGGACACGGTATAATACCGTTTTCGGTTTTCGGTCTTCGGTTTTCGGTTAAAATAAATAAGATTTATCAATAAGTTACAGGTTGAGTTTGTTGCACCTGAAAGCGGACACGGTATAA
>VGSO01000359.1 GCA_016874945.1 Deltaproteobacteria bacterium | reverse complement strand
CTGGTTTTTTCGCGAAGATTTTGCCTGTAACACCCTGATTTGATTAAAGTAATTAGGTCATTTTTTAGTTTGGTTGCGGCCTTTAGGCCGCGATGTGCCACTATTACTTTCTTCTCGTTCCCAAGTTGTACTTGGGAATGACCATGGTGCCAAGCTTAGCTTGGCCAACACGGCGTACCCAAGCTCAGCTTGGGAACGAGAAGAGAAAGGCTTCTTTTAAATAATTCTTATGGGGGTTGGGGGAGGGGGCAGGGGCCGTCGGCCCCTGGCCCCCTCCCCAAAAATCATTTCTCCGCCAACCCGCCGCTTATAAGCCACACCGGGTTGAGGGCCTGCAAATAAGCCCCTCCGGCCAGGGGCCGGTCCCGGCTCACCTGGAGCTGCACCACTTCCATCTGCCACCCGCGGCTTTTCAGCCAGTTCCGGGTCAGCTCCAGGGTTTCCAGCAGAGTGACCGCAACTACCATCCGCCCACCCGGCCGGAGGCGGCGGCTTGCTTCCTCCAGGATGGCTTCCAGCCGTTTCCCCCCGCCCCCCACAAAGACCCGGTCCGGGTCCGGCAGCCCCGCCAGGCATTCCGGGGCCGCCGCCTCCACCACTTTTAGGTTGGGAACCCCGAACCTTTCCCGGTTTTCCCGAATCATGGCGGCCCGGGCGGGATCCCGCTCCACCGCGAAGACCTGGCCGCCGCCCAGGAGGAGGGTGGCCTCCAGGCCCACGGACCCGGACCCGGCGCCCACGTCCCAGAGAATGAGGCCCGGCTGAAGGCGCAGCTTGGCCAGGGCCGCGGCCCGGACTTCGACCTTGGTGATCATCCCGGCGTCATGGGCCAGGGCCTCTTCGGGCATCCCCAGGGTCAGGGTTTCGGAGGCGGTTGACAATGAGGCTTCTTTTAAGATAACTACCACGTTCAGCGGGGAAAACTGCCGCGCCCCGGCTTCTTCCAACTGAAGCCACGAAACCCGTTCATCCTCCTGGCCCAGATTTTCCAGGATGCAAAGACGGGCCTCCCCCATCCCCCGGTCCAGCAGGAACCGGGCCACCGCCTCCGGCGGGTGGGCCGGGTCGGTGTATGCCATTATTTTCTGCGCCCCGGTCAGGGCTGCGGCCAATTCCTCCCAGCCCCGGCCGTGGAGGCTCACCACCGCGGCGTCCTGCCAGGCCATTTTCAGGCGGGCGCTGGCCGCCTGCACCGCGGTGACGTTGGGGTGGAGGACCACCCGCGCCGGCCCCAGGATTTTGGTCGCCAAGGGGCCGATGCCGAAATAATTGGGGTCGCCGGAAGCCAGGATCACCACCTTGCGGGTTTCAACCAGGGGGAGCAAGGCTGCCAGCGTCTCCTCCGGATTTTTCCCCAGGATAATTTTTTCCCCCGGGTGATCCGGGAAGTAATTTAAGTGCCGCCGGCCCCCCACCAGCACCTGGGCCTCCCGGATAATCTTGAGGGCCTTGGGGGTAAGATCCGCTGGCCCCATTCCCAGGCCCACCACGTTTACGAGATTCACCAGGTCATCCTCCCGGAGACTCTCCTTGCCACGAGCCCTGGCCGGAGGGGTCAAGAATAATCGCGGTCAGGTGCGAGCCGGATCCGCCCCAAATCCTCAAGTAGGCCAGCATGGTTTCTCCCACCCGGGCCACCACTGCCGGCGCTGGGGCCGCCAGCAGCATTTCCAAAGCCTGCCGGGCGGTGTTGGCCCCGGCCACGGACCGGGCCAGTTCCCGGCGTCCGGTTATTTCTGCCGTCCAGCGCCCCAGGAGGCCCAAATCCACCGGCCCCCGGGAGGCATGGGTGTTCCGCAGCCCCTGGGCCATTTTCAGGGCCTTGCCGAAAAAGGCCGCCACCGTTACCCTAACGAAATGGAACCGCCCGGCCTGGCCCAGGACATAGCCCACGTAATCCCCCATCTGGACAAAGGCTTCCTCGGGCCATGACGGCAGCAACCGCCGGGCGCAGTCCTCGCTTTCCCGGCCCGTGGTCAAGACGATATGCTCAATGCCGCCGGCCCGAGCCACCTTGAGGGCCGCGTGGATGGTGGCCCGGTAGGCCCCGTGGGAAAAGGGCTTCACCAGGCCGGTGGTGCCCAGGATGGAGATGCCTCCCACTATCCCCAGGCGGGGGTTGAGAGTTTGTTGGGCCAGTTCTTCGCCCCGGGGAACGAAGATTTCCGCCCCCAGCCGCAGGGGGCCGCCGGGTGCGAGCCGGTCCCAGGTTTCTTGTAATGACTGACGGAGCATGCGCCGGGGCACGGGGTTGATGGCCGCTTCGCCCACGGCCACCGGCAGCCCCGGCTTGGTCACCCGGCCCACGCCTTCGCCCCCGTGCAAGTGCAATTCTTCCACGTCGCCGCTGCCGTGGAGCCGCCACACCCGAGCGCCGATCTCGGCCCCGTGGGTGACATCGGGGTCGTCGCCGCCGTCTTTGACCACCACCCCTTCCCCCACTTCGGCGCGGGGCCTGCCGTGACGGACGATGGGAACCGCCAGCCGCTGGCCGCCGGGGAGGGGAACTTCTAGGACTTGAGGAAGGGTATGCCCCAGCAGCTCATAGAGCGCCGCCGCCGCCGCCGCGGCGGCGGCCGTGCCCGTGGAGAATCCCCAGCGGAGTATTTTGGGTTCGGTCTTCATCAGGGGCGCGCGAAAAGCATTTCCATCTGCTTCGACAAGTTCAACGTTCAAGGTTGATGGATTCGTAAATAGTCCAATAGACCGGCATCGGCAACCAAACCATCTGGTTCCCAAGCCCAGCTTGGGAACCAGATTTGACTTTTTACGATGTCATCAAAGTTTAGACCGCATCTCCAAAGATTTTCATAAATTACGGGAAACTAATGGCTCATGATAACTGATTCGAAAAGTTTTAAACTGCACAGGCTGGAAAGCCTGTGCTACTGAATCCGAGTTTCTGGTTTTTTCGCGAAGATTTTGCCTGTAACACCTTGATTTGATTAAAGTAATTAGGTCATTTTTTAGTTT
>VGSO01000358.1 GCA_016874945.1 Deltaproteobacteria bacterium | reverse complement strand
AGCCCGGCCATCAGCAAAGTGGTGAGAGACAGTTCAAAAAAATTGTATTTGGGCAACAGCCCCTGAAGCCTGCGGCTACATAATTTTGCAAGAGGCTCCCTTGTAACTGAGAATTTGATAAAATAAATAAAGGATAAACGAGAAAGTTGCTATGGATGGTTAAAACCTCCCCCAGGTCGGATGCGGCCTTCTGCTCCGAGGGGCGAGCGTGCCAGGCCCGCTGACCGGCGCTCCAGGGAGGGGCCCATGGGCCGGCGGGCAGGGCCTCTCTAACTGCCCAGGATTTAGCGCCGCAGCCGGCTTCCGGCGCCGCTGGGGCGGGCGCAATGAGGAAGGAGGGGATATGATGCGTATCCTTATGATTTTCTTAGGGTTACTGTTCTTGATGGGCAATGTCTCCCAGGGGCTGGCGGCGAGTCAGAAGGCCGCGGCGCTGCGCCAAGCCAACGGGCTGGTCGCCTTCACGCCCTCCGAGAAGTTCCTGACCGGAAATTTCGTGGCCGACGAGATGAACCCCACGGTCATTTTCGGGGCGGTGAAAGCCTTTGCTGCGTCCCGCAAATGCCCCACGGCCTGGCTCATCGAGGAGGAGGTAAAAAAGCGCCTGCCCGCCTCCGGCGGCCCGGACCAAGCCGTGGAGTTTACCATCTACCTGGAGGAGGACTGCCCGGACCGGGTGGTTTACTATGTCTTCGTCGACCAGAGCGGCTTGACCCCCCAACAATGGATCGAGTGGCGGGAAAAATTCCACAAGAGCAAGGCGGAACCGACGTACGGCTCCACCAAGTCCAAACTGGACCAGGCTTGCAAGGACGGCTGCGGGGTCGGCGCGGAACTGCGTTTCCTGCAGAAGGACGGGGAGCTCATGATGAAATCTCCGGAAGAAGTCCTGCGGGTGGAGCTCAAACATCCCCCTATCTATGATTTGAACCTGGGGAAGAAAATCTCCAAATAGGTTGGCCGCTTAGGAGATTTATGGCACGACGGAAGGCCAGGGTGGGACCGGCCCAAAAGCTGACCGGTTACGCGATTCTAGCCGTGCTGGGTCTGGTCACCTTCTGGCTCCTAATCCAGCAGTCCCGGTTCAACCCCGCGGTGACCGCGGCCCTGCGCGCCCCCCTGCTGCCGGAGCGGACCCAGGCCGCCTCCGGCCAACCGCTGAGCGCCACCGCCGCCCTCCTTCCCGAGGTCCCTGGCTTCGCCCCCCTGGCCCCCATTACGAGCTACGGCGCCGAAAACCTCTCCGACAAGATCGACGGCAAGGCCGAACTCTACCTGAGCGCCGGCTTTAAAGAAATGTCCTGCCGCGGCTTCAGCCTGGACGCCGCCGGCGGGGCGCACGTGGAGGTCTTTCTCTACGACATGGGTTCTGCCCCCAATGCCTATGCGGTGTTCAGCAGTCAACGGCGTTCCGGTTCCCCCGGCATTCCCCTGACCGCCCCTGCCTATGCCACGGCTAACGCCTTGTTTTTCACCCAGGGGCGGTTTTACGTGGAAATCGTGGCTGACCAGGCCTCGGAGGGCCTGCACGACTCACTGAAGACTTACGCCACCGCGCTCCTGGGCAAGCTCCCCTCCCAGGGCGAAACGCCGGACGCGGCCGCGCTCTTTCCCCAGGAAGGTTTGGCGCCGGACGCCGTTCGCCTGAACGCCTCCGACACCTTTGGCCTGGAGGGCTTCAATAACGTGTTCACCGGGGAATACAGCCTGAAGAGCGGCAAGGCCACCGCCTTTATCGCCCAGCGAGACACCCCGGAGCAGGCCCAGGCGGATGCCAAGCGTTACCTGAATTTTTTGGCCGCCAACGGTTACCAGCAGGTCCAGACCACGGGTTTGCCGGGGGATGTCCAGGCGTATGTCCTGGATAACTCTTTCGAAATGGTCTTTGTCCAGGGCCGGACCCTGGCCGGGGTGCATGACGGCTCCTCCCTGGAAGCCGCCCGGGAACTGGCCGCCAAATTGCAGGCCGCATTCAAAGGAAAGCCTTGAAGAGACCCACGGAAGAAGAACAACGACAAGCCCGGGAGTTGAACCGCCGGGATTTTCTCATACGGGTGGGGTGCGCCTCGGCCGCGGCCCTGGCCGCCGGCGGCCTGGGATGGGCCCTTTATGATTCCCAAGGCCCCGCCCCGGCCAAAGTGCAGAAGACCTTGACCGGGTTGGGGGATTACACCCTCCGGGCCGAATCTCCGGGGCCGGCGAACATGGCCATTATCCGGGGCGCGGACCGGGCGGCCATGTTTCAGCAGGGAATTAAGGCCCTGGGAGGGATGGAGTCCTTCATTCAGAAGGGCGACCGGGTGCTCATCAAGGTAAATGCCGCGTTCGCCACCCCGGCCTCCCTGGGGGCCACCACCCACCCGGAGGCGCTGGCCGCGGTGGCCGGCCTGTGTTTTAAAGCCGGAGCGGCCCAGGTGCTGGTGACGGACAACCCCATCAACAGCCCCGACCGCTGCTTCGAGATCAGCGGGCTGGCCGGTGCGGCCCGGTCCACCGGGGCCCGGATCATCCAGCCCCGGGCCGGCCTGTTTGCTCCTGTGAGCCTGCCCGGGGGCCAGTTCCTCCAGAACTGGCCCGTCCTGGCGGGGGCTTTCCAGGGAGTGACCAAGGTCATTGTGATTAGTCCGGTTAAAGACCATCAACGGGCCGGGGCCTCCATGACCCTGAAAAACTACTACGGCTTTCTGGGCGGAAGGCGCAACGTGTTCCACCAGGACATTAACGGCATCATCACCGAACTGGCGCGCCTGCTCAAGCCCACCCTGTGCGTCCTGGACGGCGTGGTAAGTATGATGACCAACGGTCCCACCGGCGGGTCCCTGTCCGATCTGAAGGACACCCATACCATGGTGGTCTCCACCGACCCCGTGGCCGCGGACGCAGTGGGCGTGGAATTGTTGGGGCGAACCCTGGCCGACGTGCCTTACATCCTCATGGCGGAGAAAGCCGGGGCGGGCCTCGCCGATTATCACCGGCTCAAT
>VGSO01000357.1 GCA_016874945.1 Deltaproteobacteria bacterium | reverse complement strand
AGTATAACCAGGAACGGGCGCACCCCTTTAAATGGACTTATACCGGCAAACCCTTAGCTGCTTGATGTACCATATTATTAATGAGACGTGCCACTAGTTCTTCTCTCTTAAGGGGTTGGGGGTGGGGGTTTGGGGGAGGGGGCCGCCGGCCCCTGGCCCCCTCCCCCAATAAACCAGGCCGGGATAGGCGGCGCCTATCCCGGCCTGGCGGTGGCGGCCTCAGGTGGAGGTAAGCCCGGGGCCGTTTATTTGGTATGGGGGAATTGCTGGATGTTTATCCGCCTTACTTCTTTTCCTCCTTGGGCTTATCCGGGGTTACCGGCTTCTTGTCGTCTTTTTTGACCTTTTTGTCGTTCTTCTTGGACTTGTCGTCTTTCTTGCCCTGGTCTTTGTCCCCGGGTTTGACATCGGTTTTGCCCTTTACTTCAACGGGTTTGGTCTCTTCCTTGGCCACCGGCTTGACTTCCTTGGCAGCCTCGGGCTGGGCCCCGGGGTGTTCCATCTTCACCGCGGGTTTATCGCCTTCTTTGGTGACGGTTTGGGCCATACCCGGGCCGGCCAGACTCAGGGCGAAGGCCAGGGCAGTCAAGGTGATGATAACTTTCTTCATGGTTTTAGGGTTCTCCTTGATTAGGTCATAGTCGCCAATGGCGACTTGATATTGTTTGATGCATATAGCTTGCCAGTTTTATATTAACTGAAAATATTATAAGTATTAATAATTATTAGATAAATTGTAGCGGCAATCTTCATCCGGGATTTCCTGCCGCTTCCATGAAAAAGGCTAATCTCAAATTGAGAGAGGCTTTTAATAGGAGCTTTTTTCCTATCAAAATGATAAAAGGCCGCCGGAGTAGGCGGCCCGTCCAGGAAAAATCAGCCTCTCAGGAAAGGTTGAAAAAGAAGGGTTATCTTATTGAGAACTTCGTTTCTCGAGATAGACTTTCAATCTTCTCAGGGCTTCCTCAATATTTTCCAGGGAATTGGCATAAGAAAACCTCAGGAATCCTTCGCCCCCCGCGCCGAAATCGATGCCCGGGGTCACACCCACCCCTGCCTTCTCCAGGATATCAAAGGCCAGGCCGTAGGAGTCCCGGGACAGGTGTCGGGCGTTGACGAACACGTAAAACGCGCCGGTGGGCGGGAACGGGATCCGGAATCCCAACTTCTGCAACCCCTCCAGCAGAAACCGGCGCCGTTTATCATAAACGGCCCGCATTTTCTCCACCTCCGGACCGGCCTGGGTGAGAGCCGCGATGCCGGCCCGCTGGATAAAGGGGTTGGCGGAGATGAAGAAATTTTGCATCAACTTTTGCAGCGGCCGGACAAAGTCCAGGGGCGCGATGAGGTAGCCCAGGCGCCAGCCGGTCATGGCGTAGAGTTTGGAAAAGCCGTTGATGACAAAGGCCCGGTCGGTGAACTCCAGAATGGAGTGTTCTTTGCCTTCATAGACCAGGCCGTGGTAGATCTCGTCGGAGACGATGTACGGCCCCAGCCCGGACATTTGGGCCAGGCGCTGGGCGGACAGCAGGGTGCCCGTGGGATTGGCCGGGGAATTGATGATGATGGCCTTGGTGCGGTCCTTTAAGTGCGGCCCCAACTCCTCGGGCCGGAACTGGAAACCGTCTTCTTCGGCCACCGGCGCGTAGCGGGGGACGCCATCCACCAGCTTGATGAAGTTGGGATAGCAGGCGTAGTGGGGGTCGGTGAGGAGCACTTCGTCCCCGGGGTTGAGCAGTCCGGCGAAAATCAGGATCATGGCCGGGGAGGTGCCAGAGGTGACGATGAACTGCTCCGGCTTCACCCACACCCCGTACTTCTCCAGGTAGTGCTGGCTTAAATGTTCCCGCAGCTCCAGCAGCCCCTGGGAGGTGGTGTAAGAGGTCTCCCCCGCGGCCATGGCCCGCATGGCCGCGTCCTTCACCACCTGGGGGGTGTCAAAGTCCGGCTCCCCGATCTCCAGGTGAATGATGTGCTCCCCTTGCCGCTCCAACTCCTGGGCCCGCTCCAGGATGTCCATCACCAGGAAGGGGGTGATCTCCTGGGCCCGGCGGGAGACCGCAGATGCCAAACTTTCCTTGGATTTCATAACTCTGCAAAATACCAGGAGATTAACCAAAAGGCAAGAATTATACCCTGGTTCCCGGCTTCTGCTGGGGAACCAGGGAAATGCCCCTCCCCCGCCGTTTCTACCGGCCTTGATTTACTGCTCACTGCTTATTGCTCACTATTCACTGTTTTTTAACTATTCTCTTGACAAGTATACTTATGTATAGTATATCAGGCCCATGAAGCCATTGACGGAAAGACAACGGCAAGTGCTGGCCTTTGTGGAGGAGTTCGTGGCCGGCCAGGGGTATCCCCCCACGGTGCGGGAGGTGGCGGCCCGCTTCGGCATCCAGCCCCGGGCCGCGGCGGACCACCTGGCGGCATGTAAGCGCAAGGGCTACCTCCACCGGGAGCCGGGGCGCTCCCGGGGGCTGACCCTGGCCGGCCGGAGTTGGGGGCCGGTGGTGGAGGTCCCGGTGCTGGGCCGCATCGCCGCGGGCCGGCCCCTGCTGGCCGCGGAAAACGTGGAGGACACCCTGCCCCTGCCCCGGGCCTGGGTCCGGGGAGAAGAAGCCTTTCTCCTCAAGGTCGCCGGCGACAGCATGGCCCCCCTCATCCAGCCCGGCGATCTGGTGATGGTGCGGGTCCAGCCCCGGGTGGCCCGGGGGGAAATCGCCGTGGTCCTGGTGGACGACGAAGCCACCCTGAAACGGGTCTATGAAGAAGCCGGGGGCCTGGTCCTCAAAGGCGACAACCCGGACTTCACGCCGTTGCGCATCTCCCGGGACGAGGCGGAGACGGTGCAGGTCCTGGGCAAAGTGGTGGGCGTGTACCGCAATCTGGAGGGGAGGGGATAGTGAGGGGAAGGAAATTTTGGGGGAGGGGGCCAGGGGCCGACGGCCCCTGCCCCCTCCCCCAACCCCCCTCCCCCAACC
>VGSO01000356.1 GCA_016874945.1 Deltaproteobacteria bacterium | reverse complement strand
GCGCAGTTGATAGCGCTGGCCGTCCAGCTCCAGGAGCACCGACTGCACCTGGCCCAGGCCCCGCATCAGGTCGGGCCAGGAAACCTTGACCTCCCGTTCCCCCAGCCGTTGTTGCAGATCCACCTCCAGGCGCAAGGCCGGAAAGGAGGCGACGATGCGGCCCATGGAGGTGTCATCCCGGTGGTGGTAGAGGGGCCGCACTTCCAGGGCGGATTTCTGCTCCCGGAAGGTCCGCTCCACCCGCCACAGGCTCTGGTAAGTCCGGGCCACCTCCGCGGGGGTCAGGGCGGTGTTGGTGGTCAGGACGAACTTGCCGTCCAGCCGGGCGGCCCGTTTTACCGCGTCCTCGTTGATACTGACGCCACCTCGGGCCACCTTCAGGAAACGGGCAAAGCCCTTGTGGCCGATCACCGCCTTGAGACCCTGCTTCTCCACCGTCTGCCGCAGTCGGTCCAGGATCGCCGCCCGAGCCGCGGCGTCCTTGGCGGCTTCGCGGGAATTACGACAGATGACATACCGCCTGGCCCCCACCCCCACCTCTTTGACCTCCAGGTTGTCCGCCACCGTCTGATACCGTCCCCCTCTGGCCAGGATCTCCTCCCTGACTTCATTATGGCGGCGCATCCGGCAACCCAGGACATAGTCATATGACAGCATACTTTTGCGGCCCGGCCCAATAACTTGAGGCGTGGCCTGGCGGCAAATGCCGTTTTTTGATGGGAAAATTCCCTTCTAAGGAGTGGAAATGATGAAAAAGGTTATTATCGTACTACTAGGATCGGCGTTGGCTCTTTCCCTGGCCGGGGCCGGCTGGGCCGCCGACCCGGCGGCTAAAGATAAGGAGCAGACCGACTGCCCGGCCATGCCCGGCAAGATTGACAAGAGCCTCTAGGCCGACTACAAGGGGCAGCGCGTTTATTTCTGCTGCCCCGGTTGTATCGAGGCCTTCTAAAAGGACCCGGAGAGGTACCTTAAAAAGATGAAAGAACAGGGAATAACTCCGGAGAAGAGTCCCGGGGGGAAATAACCCTGTCAGGAGGCAAGGCCGGCCATGAAGATGGTTGGCCTTGCCCGGCCACCACATCATGCAGTAATATGCAAAAATCTAAATAAAGGCAGAGGGGAAGATGGCTTATCTGCGGCTTTTCCCAGTCACACTCTTTCTAATCCTTTGTCTCTTCGGGATTCTCTGTAGCTCTATCCCCTTGGGGGCGCAAAACCACGGCAACTTGCCTTCGGACCTCCAGGTCCTGGTGGCCGAGGCGTTGAAGGCCAATCCCGAAGTCAAGCAAATGTCTTCCCTCCATAACGCCTCCCGGGAGGCCGCCAAATCTGCGGGGGCTTTGGACGACCCGGAATTTGCCTTCGTCGCCAAAGACGTGCCCACGGATTCCTGGGCCTTTAACCGGGAAGACATGACCCAGAAGATGATCGAGCTGTCGCAAAAATTTCCCTTCCCCGGCAAGCGGCGCCTGCGCACCGAGGTGGCCGAAGAACAGGCCCGGTCGGACAAATTCGTTTACCAGGAAAAGGGCAACGAAGTCCGGTCCAAGATGATCATCGCCTACTGGAGCCTTTCTCTGGCCTACGGCAACTTTGACCTCACTCAGAAGAACAAACAGTTCTGGGAGCAGGTGGTGCAGGTGGCGGAAACCCGCTACGGGGTAGGCCAGGGTCAGCAGGCCGACGTGCTCCAGGCCCAGGTGGAGTTGGGCGCCTACCTGGACCGCCTCTTCCAGTGGACTCAGAAGCAGGAATCGGCCCGGGCCGAAATCAACGCCCTCCGGGCCCAACCGCCCCAAACCTCCGTGGTCCGGCCCCAGCCTCTGAAGCCTCGGTTCCTGCCTTTGAGTCTGGACAGCCTCATCTCCCAGGCCGAATCCCGGCCCCAGCTCCAGGCCCTGAAGGCTCTCATCGCCAAGCAGGAGAAGGCCGTGTCCCTGGCCCGCAAGGAGTATTTCCCCGACTTCACCGTCTCTCTGGCCTACGGCTTCCGGGAACCTCTGGCCCCGCCCATCAACCAGAACCAGCCGGATATGTTCACCGGCCGGGTGATGTTCAATCTTCCCATCTGGCACGGTTCCAAGATCCAGCCCAAGATTCGGGAGGAGCAGGCCAAGCAGAACGCGGCCCAGGAAGCCCACCGGTCCGGGTTTCACCAGCTCAACTTCGTGATCAAAGACCGTCATGCCAAGCTCCAGCGCCTGGCCAAGCAGATCTCCCTTTTCGACCAGGGGATTGTGCCCCAGGCCCGGCAGGCGGCCAGTGCGGCCCTGGCCTCCTACCAGGTGGGCGCCCTGGATTTTTCCCAGGTTTATCAAAACCAAATCATGGTCTATAACTCTGAAATGCAGCTTCAGGAATATATGAAAGATTTTGAAGAAAATTGGGCCGAATTGGAATGGCTGGTGGGCCAGGAGCTGCTCCGCCCGGCTGGAGGCAAGAAATGACCCCTTCTCCTCGTGGCAAATTTTTCTGGGGATTGGTCTTGGGAGTAGGCCTTTCCCTGGGCGTTTTGGGAGTGCTCTATTGGGCGGGATTTCACCTGATGCGCCATGCCCCCGGGCCCGCCGCGCCCGGAACCGCCGCGGCCCCGGGTGAGCGCCAACCCTTGTGCTACATATCTCCCACGAATCCTGAGTTCATTCGACTGGAGCCGGGCAAAGACGACAAAGGGCAGGACCTGGCGCCGGTTTTTCCCATCGCGCCGGGGGCCCAAGTGGTGGCAGGAAAGAAATTGCAGTACTGGGTCTCCGCCACGGATCCCAAGTACGTTAAGACCCAGCCGGGCAAAGACCCCAGGGGCCAAGACCTCATGCCGGTCTATGTGGAAATGGGGGAGGCCGGAGTCCAGGTTAAAAAGGAACGCAAGATCAAATACTGGGTCTCCCCCATGGACCCGGGCTACGTGAGCGATAAGCCGGGCAAAGCCCCCTGCGGCATGGACCTGATTCCGGTTTATGAAACGGAAGGGGAAGCCGCGGCGGATGGCACCATCGCGGTGGA
>VGSO01000355.1 GCA_016874945.1 Deltaproteobacteria bacterium | reverse complement strand
CATGCCTGGCGCAACCGGCGTCAACTGGAGCGTCCGGCTGAGTGGCTGCTGATGGAGTGGCCCGAAAACGCCGCGGCTCCCAGCAAATACTGGCTGTGCTGGTTCGATGACGGCCCACCCCCGGGATTGCTGCATCTGGTGCGCCTGGCCCGCTCCCGCTGGCGCATTGAGCTTGATTACCGGGAACTGAAAGATGAACTGGGACTCGACCATTATGAGGGCCGCCATTGGCTGGGCTGGCATCATCACGTGTGGCTGGTCACCATCGCCTATGCCTTCTTGCGCAGTGAACAGGTGCGCCTTAAAAAAAACTTCTGGTGTGACCTTGCCCCAGACGCGTGAATCCCTGCAAGCCCTCCTGATCCGACTGAGCGGCTTCTGCCCCTGGTGCCATGCAAGTTTCCCAGCGATCAATGATTCATCCTAATAACTTAACCTAGTATTATTAACAGGGTGTCCGTGGACCTGGTCAGGGCGGCGTCCTATGCTTCCAACCCCGCGGCATTACCCAGGACGTCGTTCTCCAAGCGGGAGAGCCTGGACTGGCTGGCGCCAGCCTGATGATCTTTACCCAGGGCCAGTCTGAGGGCCGGGTCGATGCGCAGATAATCGGCGTCGTTGCAATCTTCATAGCCGGCGGCCATCTGATAGACCCTTTGACGCACCATCTGAACCAAGGAGTGTTTCGTATGAGTAGGTGACCGCAAATCTTCCAGACAATCTTTCAGGGGGTCAATGATCCTGAAACGCTCGTCAATCTCTCGCACCAGGAGAAAACCAACATCTGAGGTGATCTTGGCCCCCTGGAAATCTATCCTGATGGCCCGGTTAAAATCCGGCCGGATCACCTCTTTTTGGCTTTCACCATTATCGAGCATCTTGGCGACCCCCAAATTGCTAAATATACCTCCTTATATCATATAGTTAACTTGATTTACAGCGATTTTTGCTGCATAATTCGGGAGAAGATTTGTTGCGAAGGTTGAGTGGGCCGGAGGATGAGATTACTCCACTGGTCTCCCAGATCAGAACGGATGGCTGGAGAAGCTATCAGGTGGCCGCCAAGGAGTTGGAGATCGCACATCATCGCGCTGTTCTCAGAGATCCGAAAGATTCCATGAAGCTGCTGCCCTGGACGCACCGCGTGATTGCCAACGCCAAGGCAGTGATATCCGGGCCGCACCGTGGGGTATCGGAGAAGCATCTCCAACGATGCCTGACCGAAGTGTGCTACCGATTTAATCGCCGTTTTTGGGCGCGCCAATCTTTCCATCCGTTACTCAATGCCTGTGCATCAACTAACACTACTGCGTTCAGTAGTCCAAAAGTCCTTTCATTTTCCCCCCTTTGCTAAAGGGGGGGTCAGGGGGGATTTGTCAGTATTTGTTGAGGGTTAATTAATAATTCCACGTAGTAGGACTAATACCATTTTCCGTTTTACGTGCAACAAACGTTTATGTAAGGGCGGTTCGCGAACCGCCCCTACGCTATTTTCCGATTATGAGGTTTGTTGCAGGTCAATGTGAAAACGGTATAACACTATTACCCGAAACGAACTTATGGCCCATAAAACTGCTGAGCAGAGTCAATAGGCCATTCCGAATATAAGGTTCGTTGCAGGTCAAGGTGAAGACGGTATCACCCGCCTTCCCCCGGACGTTCAGCCTTTGCCGATGAGCCTTAAGAAGTTGCCGGCCAGGATGGCCTGGGCGGCTTCGGGGGGGAGCTTGAGGGACAGGACTTTGTCCAGTTCCCGGCGGGGCAGGCCGAAGGGGTAGTCGCTGCCGAACATCAGGCGCTCAGGCCCGCAGCGGTTCAGATAGTCGTGCATTTCACGGATGTCCGCCAGGGCCGTGTCGGCCCAGACCTGGGGGCGCTCCCAGACGCCGGCCCGGGCCAGGGCCCGGTAGCCGCCGCTTAGGCCCCCCAGGTGGGGAATGACCACGGGCACCTGGGGCGGAACCAGTTCATCCAGGAAGAACAAGGTGTTGGCCAGGCTCTCCTCCAGCAGGATGGGCAAGCGCCGCGCCCGCACCACCTCCAGGAATTCCCGGCAGCGGGGATCGTCGTATTGATAACGGGGCTCGTCGGGATGGCGGTGCCACTTGACGGCCACGAACTCCGGCCCCAGATCCTCCCAGGCGAAATCATTCCACACGAAGAAATAGCGGTAAAACGTGATGTCCGGGTCGACCAGGTCCAGGAGATAGCGATGCGCCCGGCGGCGGCAGGCCTGCCACTCCGGGTCATCCACAAAAGCCGGATTGTACCGGTTGTACACGTCTTCTACGGGCGCAATGACCCCGGCCCCGCTGATGCCCGCGGCCCGGTGCAGGGGCCGGATGTCCTCCCAGGGCCAGGAGACGTTCTGGACGCCGGTGTGCAGATGACTGTCGATGATGGTGTTAAATATCATCGTTAAGGTCGGCGAAGTTGGGGAAGATTAATTGTAATTATGCCATCACAATGTTCTTTGAGTTCTTCTTTTACATGATGAGCAAAATGCAGAAGATAAATCATCACACCTTCTTTGCGTGCAGTTTTCATAGCTAAAACAAAATCTGAATCACTTGTAATAAGGACTATCTATTCAACAATTCTTTTACTAGAAAGCCAAGCCATATCAAGTCCTATTTTTATATCTACTTTTTTCTGCCGAAAATTTGGGACTATGTCCTGAGCGTTAAGATTTTGTCCTTGTTGGATCTTATTTATTATTGACCGTATCTTTCTCAACGGTATATTCCATCCATCCAGAGAGAGGCTCCCCGATCTAAAGGCTACTCTTGGCATTAATTTCAAATCACGAAGAAAAGCATTTTTTCGAGCAAAAACCGAAGTCGATGAGAAATCAATCTGTTCACCTGTAATGGGGTGGGTTGTGATGCCGCTGAGGGCTCACAGTCATAGTAACCGAAATTATGCCGCAGTCTTGGCCACAGCGCTTGAAAAATGGTTTTGGGGACCTCTCTGGCCGAGTAAAATCTCCCGAACGGTCCTCTTCTAAGAGCC
>VGSO01000354.1 GCA_016874945.1 Deltaproteobacteria bacterium | reverse complement strand
TCAACGGACTCATCCCGGCTCACAACTGGTCCCTGCTGCTCATCGACCCCCAGACCCGGGAACTTTACTTCGCCGTGGTGGTGGGGGTGGACCCGGAGTCGGTGAAAGGCATCCGCTTGACCCTTGGAGAAGGCATCGCCGGAGTCGTGGCTCAGGAAGGCCAGCCCATTTTCGTTAAGGACGTTGGTCACGATAAACGGTTCACTCAGCGGGTGGACGCGGCCACGGGATTTAAAACCCGCTCCATCATGGCCCTTCCCCTCTTTGTCCGGGGGGAGGTCATCGGCGTCTTTGAAGTGGTGAATGTGGAGAACCAAGACTTTTTCCGGGAAAAATTCATCCCCCTGCTCACCATCCTGGCGGATTACGTGGCCATTGCCGTGGACAACGTCCACAATTTTCAGAAACTCCAGGCCCGGGCTTACATCGACGATATTACCGGCTTTTATAATACCCGTTACCTGTTGTGCAAGCTGGACCGCCAGATCCCGGAAGTAATGAAGCGGGGCTCCCGTTATTCCATGGCCTTCCTGGATTTGGACAATTTTAAAGATATCGTGGACGCCCATGGCCATCTTCTGGGCAGCAAGGTGCTGGCGGAAGTGGCCCGGGTGATTAATACCGTATTGGGACCTGACGACAGCCTGGTGCGCTATGGCGGTGACGAGTTTATCATATTGCTCCCCAGCCTGTCCCAGGCTGAGTCCCTGGAGCTGGTGCGCCGAATGCGCCGGGCCATCAACGCCACGGTTTTTCTCCAGGAAGAAGGAGTCAACCTCCACCTCACCGCCAGTTATGGCATCGCCACCCTGCCCGAGGACGCCCGGGACCGGGAAACTTTGCTGGCCATCGCCGACCGGGCCATGTTCACCAGCAAGGGCCGGGGCAAAGACTGCATCATGGTAGGGAAGGACTTAACTCCGGCAGCGGTTTAGGGGCAGGGGGCAGGTTTCAGGTTTCATACCAAGGTGCATTCAAAAGGCTATTGTCGTAGGGGCGCAATTTATTGCGCCCGTAAAGGCGGGCGTGATAAATCACGCCCCTTGCCGTTTGGTTGCGACTTGGTATCAGGGAATAGGGAATAGGGAAAATAACCCTGAAATCTTGAACCTTGAACTTGAACCTTGACCTAAAACCTTGAACCTAAAACCTTGAACCTCTTGAACCTTGAACTTGAACCTTGACCTAAAACCTAAAACCTTGAACCTTGAACCTTGAACTTTGAACCTTAACCTGACACCTGACACCTGACCATGAGCAATCTGCTAGACCTGGCCCGGGAAGTTCTGACCATCGAGGCCGAAGGCATCGCCACCCTGATCAAGAAGCTGGATGCCGGCTTCATCAAGGCCGTGGATTTGATCTACCGGGCCAAGGGGCGGGTCATTGTCACCGGGGTGGGGAAATCGGGCATCGTGGGCCGCAAACTGGTGGCCACCTTCAACTCCACCGGCGCCCCGGCCCTGTTCCTCCACCCGGTGGAAGCCATGCACGGCGATCTGGGCATGGTCTCCCGGGATGATGTGGTGCTGGCCCTGTCCAACAGCGGCGAGACCAAGGAGCTCACCATCCTGCTTCCCAGCCTGAAGCGCCTGGAAGTGCCGGTCATTGCCTTCACCGGGCGCCTCCAATCCACCCTGGCCCGGCACAGCCAGGTGGCCATCGACACCGGGGTGCCCCGGGAGGCCTGTCCCCTGGGGCTGGCCCCCACGGCCAGCACCACCGCCATGTTGGCCATGGGAGACGCCCTGGCCGTGGTGCTTCTCACCAAGCGGGGCTTTAAGGCCGCGGATTTCCGCCGCTTTCACCCCGGGGGCGGCCTGGGGGAACGCCTGGCCCTGGCCATCTCAGAAGTGATGCTCACCGGCGAGCGCATTCCCCTGACCCGGCCGAACGACACCCTGGAGGCGGCCATCCAAGAGATGGACCAGAAAAGACTGGGGGCCACCCTGGTCGTCGACCGGCGAGGGGTCCTCCAAGGCATCATCACCGACGGGGATCTCCGCCGGGCCTTGAAAAAGTGGGGCAACATCCTGGGGAAAAAGGCCAAAGAGGTCATGACCCCCCACCCCCGGGCCATTAGTCCCGGGGCCAGGGCCTCCCAGACCCTGGAACTCATGGAACAACACGCCATCACCGTGCTGCCCGTGGTGGAGGCAGGACGGGTTCAGGGCATCGTCCACCTCCATGACCTCCTGGGCCGGGGAGAATTTAAGTTCACCGCTTAAAGGCGATTTTCGGTTTTCGGTAAAACCCTCGCCGCCCCGAACTTTTCTCAGGAAATTAAAGGAGACAGGGTAAAATGATGGGTAGAAAAATAAGCTTTTTAGTTTGGTGGATTATTAGCTTATGCCCCCTT
Organism: Deltaproteobacteria bacterium; assembly: GCA_016874945.1. Classification (GTDB taxonomy): domain Bacteria; phylum Desulfobacterota; class Desulfobaccia; order Desulfobaccales; family 0-14-0-80-60-11; genus VGSO01. Next base: position 661 of record VGSO01000354.1, on the reverse strand, counting down.
ATGGCCATGGGTGCAGAGCCGCAGCAGCCCCAACTCGCCTCCCTGAGAGTCTGGTACAAAAACGAATTTATCACTCCCCAAGGCTCATACCTGGGAGAAGTGTGGAATGATCTGGACCGATTCCAACGCAATCGGGGAGGGCGCACCTTCACCCACGATCTGAAGGCCGTGGGACTGGATTCCCAGGGAAAGCAGGTTGCCGTGGACGCCACCTGGACGGCCAGCAACCCGGCCATGGTGGACCTCTCTCCCGGGCAAGGCCGGCAGGTGAAGCTTACTATAAAGAAGGCCGGGAAGAGCGCGATTCTGGTAAATGCCGGCAAGGTTACCCGGAAGTTGACCGTTAAAGCGGCTTACCGCAAGGGGGAGATGTTGGTGGAAATTACCCAGTGAAGCAGGTTTCAGGTTTCAGGTTTCAGGTTTCAGGGGTTAGAGTTTAGAATTACACTTAGCGTTAGCTATCTTTTTCAACAACCATATTTTATTGATCGGTGTCTTCAACCATAACGGTGGTAGCACTCTGATTTTGCATATAACCCCCAAACACTAAGGGCCTGTCATAAAATAAGTCTATCAACATTAGGAATTCTGTGCTAATGTTAGCGCATGAAAACAGGATTAATAAAAAAGCGATTTTTATCCATTGCCCCAGTCCTTGACG
>VGSO01000353.1 GCA_016874945.1 Deltaproteobacteria bacterium | reverse complement strand
GTCAGGTTTGATAAAGATAAATGACCCATTACCGAGGCAGGAACGAAAACCACAGAAGCGGCAGGATTATTGGGCGAAACGGTAGCAATCATCCCCTCCCCGCAACTTTTCCAACCACCTCACCCCCACGGCCAGATTTGGGCCAGGTGTTCCAGGGAGGGCTGGAGGCTGCCTTCCTGATGGGGCTCCAGGGTGATGAGGGGCGGCGGCCCCAGTTCGGCCAGGTAGAGGAGAACCTCGGCCACAGGGACCTTGCCGGTCCCCAAAGCCAGGTGCTCGTCGTCATCCCCATGGTTGTCGTGGAGGTGGAGCTGGCCGATGACCGGCCCCAACGTCTCCAGCCATAGAGGGAAATCGCCGCCCCCAAAGGCCGCCAGGTGCCCCACGTCCAGGCAGACCCCCAGGTTGGGAGCCTTTACCTTGTCCAGGAGGTCCAGAAACAGGTGCGGGTCGGTCTCATAAACGTTTTCCAGCATCACCTGGACGCCGTGGTCCGCGGCAATCCGGGTGAATTCCTTCCAGGTGGCGGTGCTGCTGCGGAGCCATTCCTTCCGGTCGTGTTGGTAATGCCGGGACTCGTAGCCCGGATGGCAGATGATGCTTTCCGGCCGGAATACCGGCAGGAACCGGAAGGCCTGGTGGAGGCGATGGCGGGAGGCGTTCCGGATGAACTCATCCAGGGCTCCGGGCAGCAGGTCCTGAAAAGGCGCATGGAGGGTGATGCGCCGGCGGGCCTTTTGAAAGGTCCGGGCCACCCCCTGGAAGACGCTCTTGGGATAGCGCTCCAGGCTCACCGCGTCCAGGCCGATCTCCGGATTGAGGCCCTCTGAAAGAAAGCGTTCCAGATACTCTTCCACCAGAAAGCCGAAGGGAATGTTGACCTGGACCTGGGGGATCAGGTCCGGTAAGCTGATCCCCATGGTTGGGCGCCCTTAATGAGATTTGGGATACTCACACAGCTCCACCAACAACCCGAAAGTGGCCTTGGGGTGCAGGAAGGCCACCAGGGCGCCGTGCGCCCCTTCCCGGGGATTTTCGTCAATGAGGCGTACACCCGCGGCCTTCAGTTCCGCCACGGCCGCCCGGATGTCTTCCACTTCCAGAGCCAGGTGATGGAAGCCTTCCCCCCGGGTTTCCAGGAATTTGGCCACCGGACTGTCGCTCGCGGTGGGAATGAGCAATTCCAGGTTGCTTTCCCCTACCTTGATGAAACTCACCTTGACCTTCTGGGTTTCCACCACTTCTTCGCCGGCCAGTTCCAGGTTCAGGTTTCCCCCATAGAGCTTCTTGGGGCCATCCAGGTCTTTCACCGCAATCCCCAAATGGGCGATGCGTTTAATTTTCATGACATTCTCCGATAAAAAGGATTATCTTCATCAAGGATAGAGGGGCTTGTCCTTGACCCTTGGCATTATATATGATGGAGACAGTTAAATAAAGCCGGGCACGCAAAATCTTTATTGTTGCGAACCTTTGACTCTTTATGCCGCCGGCTAACAGGATGGTGATGAATATGGCGACCCCACCGGAAATCTTCCAGCTTCTGTCCCAGCGCCTGGCTTCTTATCGCCAGGACATCATTGACTGGCAGCGGGAGTTGGTGCGAAGGAACGCCGTGGGACCTGACGCCGGCGGCCCCGGCGAAGGGGAAAAGGCGGCATATCTGAAAGAATTGCTCCAAGGCTGGGGGCTGCGCGTGAAAAATTATCCCGCCCCCGATAACCGGGTGGACGCAGGCGACCGCCCCAACCTGGTGGCCTACCTTCCGGGGCGGCGGCCCGAAAAGGTCTGGGTCTTGAGTCACCTGGACGTGGTGCCTCCCGGCGAAGAAGCCCTGTGGCATTCGGACCCCTATGACTTGCGGGTGGAGGGCGACCGCCTTTACGGCCGGGGTACGGAGGACAACCACCACGGCATCGTCATTTCCTTGCTGGCGGTGCGGGCCTTCCTGGACCTGGGGTTCACACCCCATCGGACCATCGCCCTGGCCCTGGTCTCCGACGAAGAAACGGGCAGCCATAAAGGGCTGGGTTACCTGGTGCAGCATCACCTGCACCTCTTTGCCCCGGGGGACCTGATCATCGTCCCCGACGCCGGCAACTCCCAGGGCACCATGATCGAAGTGGCGGAAAAGTCTATCCTGTGGCTGAAGCTGACGGTGGAAGGCCGCCAGGGTCATGCCTCCCGGCCCCGGCTATCCCGCAACACCCTGCGGGCCGCGGCCCACATGATCGTGGCCTTCGAAGCCTTGCACCAGGAGTTCCCCCTGGAAATTCCCCTCTTTGACCCCCCGAGTAGCACCTTTGAACCCACCAAAAAAGAGGCCAACGTCCCCAACATCAACACTATTCCGGGGCGGAACGTCTTTTACCTGGACTGCCGGGTGCTGCCGGAATACGACCTGGATCGAGTGATGGCGCGGATTAAGGAGATCGGCGAGGAAGTGGCCCGGCGCTTTGAAGTGAGCCTCCAAGTGGAGCCGGTCCAGGCCCTCCAGGCTCCCCCGGCCACCTCCCCCGACGCCCCGGTGGTCCGGGCCTTAGAGGAGGCCATAAAAACGGTTTACGACCGGGAAGCCCGGCCCCAGGGCATCGGCGGCGGCACCGTGGCCGCGTTCTTCCGCCAGCAGGGCCTGCCCGCGGCTGTATGGATGACGACCAATGATACGGCCCACCAGCCTAATGAATACTGCGAGATCGGCACCCTGATTGACGATGCCCGGGTGCTGGCCCACGTCATATTAAATTCGGATTAAAAGGGGAAAAGGGGAAGCCTCTAGCAAAATTACCGGCAATTATGTAGCCGCAGGCTTCAGGGGCTGTTGCCCAAATCGGCCTGGGGGCGCAGATTTGTTAATTTGCAAAATCATGTTGAGGTCCACAAAAAACCGTTAACAGCTGGCAATTACTGACTATTGTGGTATAATAGCCCATCCTCTTGAACCGGGAAGGGGTCTTGCGATGATGGGGCGACAGGCCAAAGGCCGACAACTTAAAATGTTTTATCAAGGCTTTAATCTGGAGCAGCGG
>VGSO01000352.1 GCA_016874945.1 Deltaproteobacteria bacterium | reverse complement strand
ATCCGTGTTAATCTGTGCCAATAACCCTGGGATTCTTGTTTTTTGGCAAAGAATTTGCTTGCAAGATGCTGATTTGAATAAGTAATCAGTTCAATTTTTCAGTTTGGTTGCGGCCATCGGCCGCGATGTGTTCATCTGTGGTGCAAAAATTGGAGCATAGGGATGCAAGTGCCGAGCGGCTCAACAGAAGACATTATTTTCCGCCCCTGCGCCCGGGCTTTTTTTGTTTATTATGTGGCCCTGGCCATCTTTTTCATCGGACCCCTTATTAACCCGGCAGTGGGCCTGCCCATATGGTTGGGATTTATCATGGGGGCATTGGTGGTGGCCGCCGTGGCCTACATGCGAGGCCAGGCGTACCACATTTCCTCCCAGGGTCTGAGCAAGACCTGGCGCTGGCCGGTTCGGCGTCAGGACCTGCCCTGGGCGAACCTGGGTGAAGTCCAGGTGCGCCGGGGCCTCACCCAGACCCTCCTTCGGGTGGGCAACCTTTACATTATTGACCAGGTCCGGGGGGATAACATGTTCTGGTTCGGCCTGGCGGACCCCAAAGCGGTTAAAGAACTCATCGAAGGAAGGCGGCCATGAACCTGGGAGAAGAACTGGCGGCTCCGGCCGGATCCGGCGAACCGGCAAGCCTCAAACCTCTTGCCTGGGAAGACCCGGAGGAGCCCTCCTGGGCCGGATTCTGGCGCACCCTTCGGGAGGCCCTGTTTCACCCTGGGAGGCTTTTTCAGGCCCCGGGGCAACGCTGGCAGGAACCCCTGGCCTTCGGGCTCATCACCGGCGTTGCGGGCCTGTTGGCGGCCCTTTACTGGCAGTTGCTCCTGTCCCTGGCCATCTCCCGGCTGGGAGATGGAATGGCGAGCGGCGTGGCCCTCGTTTTACCTGGAAAAATGAAATTTTTTCTGGCCCTAATGGTCCTGGCCCCGATAATGACCCTGGCCAACCTGGGGTTAAACGGCCTCTGCCTGTGGGGGGCGGCCAGTCTCACCGGCTGCCGGCCGGCATTTCTTCCCGTCTGGCGCATCACCGGCTATGCCCAGGCGGGCATGGTGGCGGCCCTGCTCCCCTTCCTGGGTGGGCTGGCGGCCGGGGTGTGGGTGCTCTGCTTAACTTACCAAGGGATAAAAACCGTGTTTGGGTTGAGCCGGGGCCGGGTCTGGGCCACCCTGCTCATCTTCCTGTTCCTGGAGATAATGGCGCTGCTGGTGCTGGCGGGATGCCTAGTGGGGTTCCTGGGCCTGATGGGGCTCATGCTCCTCTGGGGTTTGACCTGATTCGGCTTCAGCTTGGCGCTTCTTCTTAATCCTAAAAACGTGGGCCACCCAACCGGCCGCGAAACCCATGAGCAAGCAGACATAGACGAGCAGAAAGGTGGGGAAGACCATCAGGTCAAAACCGAAAAGTTTGAGGGGAGGGGCCGGCTGTTTATTGTCCCAGGCAAACACCGACGCCAGGACAAGCAGGGACAGGATTAACAAACCTTTGGTCTTGGACATTTCCGGGCCTTTTATAGCTTAATCTTTCAGATACCGTCTCACCGCGGACTTGAGGTCCTCCAGGTCCGAAGACTTCACCAGGTACTCATCGGAAGCCCAGGTGGCGAAGTCCTGCCGGTATTCTCCATAGGCGGTGCTGAGGAGCACCGGCAGGTCCGGCCTTCTTTCCTTGATCTGGCGCAGGGCTTCAATACCGTCCATTTCCGGCATCTTAATGTCCAGGATCACCAGGTCCAAGGGGATGCGGTCCACGATTTCCAGGGCCTCCCGGCCATTGGCGGCCAGGTACACCTCATAGCCTTCTTCTTTGAGTTCTTCGCTGTAAAGGAGGCGAATGCTCATCTCATCGTCAGCCACCAGGATCTTTTTCATTCACGTCCTCCTTTGGAAACCTTCAACGTTGCGGCCTGGACCGCACCCTGGCCCCTTTCTTTCACCAGGCAATACTTGGCCACCGGCAGGGTGACGATAAAGGTCACACCTTTACCCATTTCATTGTTGACCTCGATCTGGCCATAATGGCGGGAAATGATGCGCTGGGCAATGGCCAGACCCAGGCCGGTGCCGTAATCCTTGGTGGAAAAGAAGGGGTTGAAGATGTTGTGCAACACCTCCAAGGGAATACCGCCCCCGGTGTCGGAGATGGCGGCCGCGGCGTAAATGCCGTCTTCCTTATCCAGGGGGAAGGTGCGGATAGTCAAGGTGCCTCCCAGGTGCATGACCTGGAGGGCGTTCTGGAAGAGGTTGTAGAAGACTTGTTTCATCTGCCGGTCATCGCAGTGAAGCCGGGGCAAGGGGGTGAATTCTTTGACTACCTTGATTTTATAGCCGTCCAGGTCCCGCTGCACCAGGATAAGGGTTTCTTCGATAATCTTGCTGAGGTCGTGGTCTCCGTAATAACTGAGGTTTTCCCCCGTAAAGTCCAGGATTTCCCGGAGCAGCTTCTCCAGGCGGGTAACCTCTTCCTGGATGACATCCACATAACCCCGCAAGGGGGATTTCTCCTCCACCAGTTTGGAGATGCGGCGGGCAAAGCCACCGATGGACACCAGAGGGTTGCGGATTTCATGGGCCATACCCGAAGCCAGGCTGCTCAGGGCCGCCAGCCGGTCGGATTCCAGCATCCTTTCCCGAATGAGCAAGAGTTCCCGGTTATTGGCCTCAATGGTGGAATAAAGCCGGGCGTTTTCTATGACCAGGGCGGCCTCGGTGGTGCACATCTGCAAGGATTCCAGAGATTCCGGGGCCAGGGAGCGGCCCGAAGCCTCGTTGTCCACCAGGATCACTCCGGTAACCCGGTCTTTTACCACGAGGGGGACCATGGAGAACTCCGGGGGAGAATAGTATTTCCGAAGCTCCGGTGACAGTTCCTGGACCTGGCCCGCATGGTGGTGGTAAGGGCGTTTATGCAAGGCCGCAGTGATCATGGGACCCTGGGCCCGAAGGGGAATTTCCCAGGCGGCCACCGGTATTTCCTGGGATAGTGGGAGCAGCAGGCCCTCCCGCAAAGGGAGATCCTGCAGGAGGGGGGTGCGTTGCGCGG
>VGSO01000351.1 GCA_016874945.1 Deltaproteobacteria bacterium | reverse complement strand
ATCCCTTATGGAAAATTATTAGAAACGAAGCGGCGGCCCAGGCTTTCCAGCCTGTGGGTGGGGCGGCCCTCCGCGCCCGCCAAACCTTGCCCAAGGGGACAGGCTCGCATGAAATGTATTGACTATCCTTGGACCTCGCCCTGTAGGGGCGCCCCGGCGGGGCGCCCGTTATCAGACCTTTCCTTGAACCCTGACGACACTTTCACCCTTGCCAGCCACCCTCCAGGTACTTAACTTAACGATTAGCAAGGAACCGGACTCCCGGCTTTGACAGCCTGGAAGCGGATACTAATCCGCAATCAAAAAGCATCATGGGTTGGGGCGTGATTTATCACGCCCGCTTTTCCGGGCGCCATAAATGGCGCCCGACAATATGCGAAAACCGAGGAGGAATCATGGCCAAGAAAAAGTTCGTGGTGCGGGCGGAATGCCCGGCGTGCGCCTGCGGCGACATCTCCTTTCTGGGCCCGGAGAAGCTCCGGGAGAAATTCATCGGCAAGGAAGAAGAAATCGACATCCTCTGCCCCATGTGCGGCACCAAGACCCAGGGGAAGGTGGAGGAGGAGAAGCAGTGAGCAGTAGTTTCCTTGATTGACCTTGGAGTTCTGTTCGAAAAAGGTCCGGACGGCACAGGCTGGAAAGCCTGTGCTACCAATGATTTTTCATTATTTACGGGTGAGCCGCAGGCTCATGAATGACTGCAATGAAGAACAGCCGCCCGCGGCTGTTCTTCACCAAGGGGGGCGGCCAGCCGCTCCCCTTTTAAATTTCAATATTGTGCCAGGCTTCGGTTGGGACCATGGACGGAAAGAAAACCGGAGTTACTAAGAACTTGACTTGCGGTTTTTCAACTACAAGGAAATCTTGCATGGGAGATTAATTTAAATTTGAGAGCAAATAAAGCTAATATTTGAGCCTCTCGCAAAATTATGTAGACGCAGGCTTCAGCCTGCGCCGGCACAGGCTGGAAAGCCTGTGCTAGCGGATATTTCTTTAAGCAACATGGGGAAATCGCAGCCTCAAAATGAATTTTGCAAGAGGCTCATTTAAATAAATACTTTTCTTATGCCGTTTCCGCGTAAGGAGAAGCCGCCGGGTTTGTCAAACATTCCGCCTGAGTCGCGCTCTCGTTGCGGAGCGGCTTATATTAAGAAACCACAGATTGACATTGATACATGCTCAATAGAAAAGCGTTGAGCGTTGAGAATCTTTTGCCCATTTATCAAAAATCATATAAAATATTTGATGTTTTACCAGCTAATGGTATAGCCATTTTATGCCGATAACCTCGTTTAAGGAGAGTCCATCATGACGAGGTCCGCGGGTCGCATCCTTGCCAGACTGATAGTTTTATTGATAGTAATCTTACTGGCGGCAGTGACCTGGGCTTGGGCCAAACCCTCCACGCCGGAGCAGGCCGGAACCGTAGTGGCCAACTGGCTCGCCCTGGACGTCCGCCCCCTGGGGGCCGGCATGGCCCCGGGGGTGAAAGAAGTCCGGAGCTTTCCCGCGGCGGACGGCTCCCCGGCCTATTACGTGGTCTATCTGGAGCCCGGGGGGTTGGTCATCGTTCCCGCCGACGACCTGGTGGAGCCCATCATTGCCTTCCTCCCGGAAGCCGCGTCCTACGACCCCTCCCCCGCCAACCCCCTGGGAGCCCTGGTAAGCAATGATGTGCCGGGCCGGGTGCTTTACGTTCGGGGACTGGAAGCCGTGTCCATTAAAACCGGGGAGCCTCTGGCCCCGGAAAGCCCCCCGGCCAAGGCGCAGCGCAAGTGGGCCTGGCTGGCCGCTCCCACCGCGCATCTGGAGGCCCTGGAGTTCGGGTTGCCCAACCTCACCGACGTGCGGGTGGCCCCCTTTGTTCAGAGCCGCTGGGACCAGACCACGGTGGGCGGCCAGGCCTGCTACAATTACTACACCCCTCCTTATGATGCAGGCGACGCCGACAACCATCCCTCCGGCTGCGTGGCCACCGCCATGGCCCAACTCATGCGCTACTGGCAGCGCCCCGTGGCGGGAGTGGGGACCACCGCTTTCACCATCTATGTTGACGGCGTCCCCGAAAGCCGCAGCCTGCGGGGCGGCAACGGCGCCGGCGGGCCTTATGGCTGGGCTAATATGGTCCTGGTCCCCGACGCCTCCATCAATGCCCCGCCGCGGCAGGCCATCGGGGCCCTCACCCATGACGCCGGGGTCTCGGTAAACATGAATTACACTTCCGGGGGCTCGGGCGCCGATACCCTGCAGTCGGCCAATGCCTTCACCACTGTATTCGGGTACAGCAACGCCAGAACCGGTTATAGTTCGGCCAGCAACCTGCCGGAGACCAACCGCAACCGGATGGTGAACCCCAACCTGCACGCCCAATATCCCATCCTGTTCGGCATCACCGGACCGGACGGCGGACACGCCATCGTCTGCGACGGTTATGGCTACCAGGCCGCCACCATGTATCACCACCTCAACATGGGTTGGGCCGGCTCCTACGACGCCTGGTACAATCTGCCCACCATCGACACCGTTTACACCTTTAACTCCGTCTATAAGTGCGTGTACAACGTCTATGTCACCGGTTCGGGCGAGATTATTGCCGGCCGGGTGACGGCCGGCGGCAGCCCCGTCCGCGGAGCCACCGTCACCGCCACCCGCACCGGGGGCACAGTCTACAACGCCCTGTTCCCCACCGATGCCAACGGCGTCTATGCCATTGCCAAGGTGCCCTCGGCCTCCAACTACACGGTGAGCGTCGCCAAGTCCGGGTTTGCTTTTCCCCCCCAATCCGCCAGCACGGGCGCCAGCACCAATTACTCCACCACCACGGGCAATGTCTGGGGCCTGGATTTCGCGGGCGCCCCTGCCAAAGACATCGCCCCGATCCTAAAGCTGCTCTTGCTGGATTGAGAAGACCCGAATACCGGTTTTCTTCGGGTTCCCTGCCTCCGGCCGGGGAGCCCGGGTTAAAATGAAACCGCCGATAAACGCAGATAAACGCGGATAAATATAGATTTGTATCCGGGCTTATCGGCGGTCATTATACCGGGGAATCTGAAAGAAACTCTAATAT
>VGSO01000350.1 GCA_016874945.1 Deltaproteobacteria bacterium | reverse complement strand
TGAGCGCAGCGAAGAATCTAGACCCTTCGCCTACGGCTTAGGGTGACATAACTGATTGTCAGTAATATCCAATGGTTGTCCTATCATGGGCGATATGGGAGGTATTATCTAACGTAGTAGTGTTAGGCGTCATCATTTGCGACCTGGGCATGCGCCACCTGCCCATGCCCCCTAAGTCGGAACTGACCGGCTAAAAAAGTGGGGAGGTGGCTAAGGGGCCTGCCCTTGCCACCTCCCTGCCCTTTAAACCCCACTCCGGCCCCGCAAGGTATGCCCTGCGCACCAGCTAATGATCTGGCCTAGCTGATGCCTCTTTTGGCTGGCTGCGGAGGCTCCCTCCCCTATTCTTTAGCCTCCTGAAGTCGCAGGAATTCCTTATCTTGTGCTTATCCTTTTGTGAAGATATACTTGAAAAGACGATGGCGGTGCGTAATACGCACCCTATGGCCGGAAATGGTGCGCGTGCGCATCATATATATCTGAACCATTGACCACTGCTTTTAATGACCGACTCCGACAAGACCCAAAAGCAGCTCCTGGAAGAGGTAAAGGCCCTCCGCCGGCAGGTGGAGCTTCTGGAAGCCCAGGCCGTTCAGACGCGGCGGGCCGCAGAAGCCAGCCAACAGGCCCACCGCGACCTGCAACGCCGCATGGCGGAACGGACCGCCGAGCTCCCGAAAGCCAACGAACACCTGAAACAGGAGATCGAAGACCGCAAGCGGGCCGAGCAGGAACTGAAACGCACCAAAGAATACCTGGAAAACGTCATTGACAATTCCGTGGACGCCATCGGCATTGTAGACCGCCATGGGCGCTTTCTGCTGTGGAACCGCCGGGCCGCGGAAATCTATGGCTACCGGTTTCACGAACTGGAAGGCAAGCGGGCCTTCGACCTTTACGCCGACCCCCAGGAACTGGACCGCATGCTCACCCGGCTGCGCCAGGACGGGGTGGTGCGGGAGTGCGAGATCCAGATGAAAAAACGGGACGGCGCCATCGTCCCCATGGACATCTCCATAAGTTTGCTCAAGGATGAACAGGGCCGCACCATCGGCAGCGTCTGCGTGGCCCGGGATATGTCGGAACGGAAAAAGACGGAGATGAAACTGAAGGAGGCCCAGGAGGAGCTGAGCCGCTATTCCAAGGACCTGGAGCGCCAGATCCGGGAGCGCACCAGTGAAATTTCCGCCATTCTCCGGTACACTCCCGCAGTGGTTTACATCAAAGACCGGGACGGCCGCTACAAGCTGGTCAATTCCCGGTTTGAAGAATTGTTCGGCATCACTAACGAAGAAATTCGGGGGAAAAGCGACTATGAAATTTTTCCCCTGGAGGTGGCCGACCGCTTCCGGGAAAATGACCTGCAGGTGCTCCAGGAAAAGAGTCCTCTCAAGGTGGAAGAGCCGATTTATCAGGACGACGGCAGTCACACTTACCTTTCCGTAAAGTTTCCCCTGTATGATGAACAGGGCTACGCCAACGGCGTGTGCGGCATTTCCACGGACATCACCGAGTTGAAGAAAGCCCAGGACCAGTTGCGCCTCCTTTCCGGCAGCATCATGGCCAGCCAGGAGAAGGAGCGCACCGCCATCGCCCGGGAGCTCCATGACGAGCTGGGGCAGGTGCTCACCGCCCTACGGCTGGACTCGGTGTGGCTCAGCGACCGCCTGAGAAACCGGGACCCCCGGGGTGCGGACCGCGCCGTGACCATGTGCGACCTCATCGATAAAACCATTGACGAGGTGCGGGGTCTGGCCACCCGGCTGCGCCCGGGGGTGCTGGACGACTTCGGCCTCATCGAGGCCCTGAACTGGTACATCAAGGACTTTTCCCGGCGCACCGGCATCACTTGCAGCTTTGATCATGAAAACGTGCCCGAGGTGGACGACGTGGTGGCCACCGCGGCCTACCGCATCACCCAGGAGGCCCTGACCAATGTGGCCCGCCACTCCTTCGCCACCCAGGTGCGGGTGAGTCTGGAAGGCCGGGACAATATGCTTACCCTGGCAGTGGTGGACAACGGCCGGGGGTTCTATCCCCGGGATTTGCGGGAATCGGAGTGCCTGGGGTTGGCGGGCATGCGGGAGCGGGCCAGTCTGCTGGGCGGCATTCTGGATATCCACGCCAACCCCTTCCGGGGCGCTCAAGTGCGGTTCCGGCTGCCCCTGGACAAATTGACCCTGGGAAAGGAGGACCCCGGTGATTCGGGTCCTGTTGGCCGACGACCATAGCATCGTGCGGGCCGGGTTGCGCCGCATCCTGGAAGAATCCGGCGACATCGAGGTGGTGGCCGAAGCCGCGGACGGCCGGGAAGCCATCCAGCAGGCCCGGGACATTCTGCCCGACGTGGCCGTCATCGACATCTCCATGCCGGGCCTGGACGGCCTGGAAGTCATCAGCCAGCTCCACCATTATTACCCCCACTTGCCCATCCTCATCCTCAGCATGCACGAGGAAGAGCAGTACGTCATCCGGGCCATCTCCGCCGGGGCCCGGGGCTACATCACCAAGCGCTCGGCCCCGGAGCAGTTGGTGAAGGCCATCCGCAAGGTTTACGCGGGGGGGCGCTACCTGAGCGACACCGCCGCCGAAACCCTGGCCCTGCACATGGCCGGCCCCAAGCCCCGCTCTCCCCTGGATTCCCTCTCCACCCGGGAGATCCAGGTGCTGCGCCACCTGGCCCTGGGCCACACGGTGCGGGAAATCGCCCAGGCCTACCACATCAGCACCAAGACCGTGGACACTTACCGCTTTAGGCTGCTCAAAAAACTCAACCTGCGCAATAACGCCGAAATCTCCCGCTTCGCCATCCAGAACCGGTTGGTGGAGCTGTGAAAACAGTTTTAAGTTTCAAGTTCCGAGTTTTCCGAGCTGGAAAATATTTTCTAACTTGAGCCTCTTGCAAAATTCATTTTGAGGCTACGATTTTCAAATGTTGCTTAAAGAAATATCCGGTGGCACATCGCGGCCTTTTGCCGCAACCAAATGATATTATTTCTCGCCAAGGCGCAAAGGGCGCAAAGGAAAAATGCAGGGTGGGCACTGCCCACCATTTCCTTTCCTAAATCAGTAGGTTAACA
>VGSO01000349.1 GCA_016874945.1 Deltaproteobacteria bacterium | reverse complement strand
ACGCGCCAAGAGAGAACTCCAACGCATGCTGATACTGAAGCTGGGCTTTTGCCCTTGTTGTTCGCGCCCAATCATAATTGACGATTCTTAATTATACTTAACGTAGTAGTAATAGGCGCTGGGATAATATCCGGCGTTCAGGAGATTGCGGGCTTCCTGAATTCGGATTCTGGTTAGCTCCTGAAAAAAATTTCTATTCATAAATAGTTTACCTGAGCTTCAAGGCGCTCAGGGACAGAAGCCCCAGCACAATGGAAATAATCCAAAACCGGACAATAACCTTAGGCTCCGGCCAGCCTTTCAATTCGAAGTGGTGGTGCAAAGGCGCCATGCGGAAGATGCGTTTGCCGTTGGACACCTTGAAAAAGCTCACCTGAAGAATCACGGAGAGGGCCTCCACTACGAACAGGCCCCCCACCAGGGCGAGCAAAATTTCCTGCTTGGCGGCCAGGGCCGCGGTGCCCAGGATGGCGCCCAGGGCCAGGGCGCCCACGTCTCCCATGAAGACCTGGGCCGGGTAAGAGTTGAACCACAGGAACCCGATGCCCGCGCCCACCACGGCCCCCAGGAAGATGGAGATTTCCCCCACGTTGCTGATATAGGGGATGGCCAGGTAGGCCGCGATGTTCTTGTGCCCCGCCAGATAACAGAAGACCATGTAAAAACCCGCGGCGATGGTCACCGGGCCGATGGCCAGGCCGTCCAGGCCGTCGGTCAAGTTCACCGCGTTGGCCGCGCCCACGATGATGAACACCGCCACCGGGATAAAGAGCGCTCCCAGGTCCGGCTGCACTGCTTTAAAAAAGGGCACCGTCAGGGTGGTGCCGAAGCCGGGCGTCAAATACAGCCATACCGCGGGGATGAGCGCCACCAGGGTCTGGCTCAGGAGCTTTTGCCGGCCGGTGAGCCCCCGATTCTGTTTCTTGATGACCTTGAGGTAGTCGTCCATAAAGCCGATGAATCCGAAACCCAGGCCCACCACGACCAGGAGCCAGATGTACAAATTGGCCAGGTCGGCCCACAACAAAGTGGCGGCCAGGGTGGCGAAAAGGATCATCAGGCCGCCCATGGTGGGGGTGCCTTTTTTGTTGAAATGGGACTGGGGGCCGTCTTCCCGGATGTACTGCCCGATTTGGAGCTCCCGCAGCTTGCGGATGAACCAGGAGCCGATGACCAGGGAGATAATCAGGGCCGTGAGTATGGCGAAAATCGTCCGGAAGGTGATGTACCGGAAGACATTGAACCCCCCGAAGACCGATTTCAGCGGATATAGGAGGTGGTAAAGCACCTAAATCATCCCCCCATCAGGTGCGCCAAATTTTGGCGGACCGCGCCGGTTTAAATTGGCGGGCCATGCCCACCCTACATGAGCAAATCAATCAGCCCTTCCATGTGCATGGACCGGGAGCCTTTTACCAGGAGCCAGTCTCCCGGCTGCAAGAAATCATTCAGGACCCTGGCCCCTTCCTCACGGGTGGGCACGGGAATGACTTGGGAATCAGAAAGGCCCGCCTCCCATGCCCCGGCGGCCGTTTCCTCTTTGAAGTTGCCGTAAATCACCAGGATGTCCAGTCCGGTTGAGGCCGCCAGGCGCCCCAGGTCCCGGTGGGTCTGGATGGAGTGTTCCCCCAATTCCAGCATGTCCCCCAGGGCCGCGGCCAGGCGGCCCTTAGTCCGCAGTTCCGCCAGGGTCCGCAAAGCCACCGCCATGGAGCCGGGATTGGCGTTGTAGCAGTCATTCAAAAGATTGATCCCCGAAGCCAGGGTCTCCACCTGGGAGCGCCGGGCTACGGGTTTAAACCCGGCCAGGGCCGCGGCCGTCTCTGTGGGGGCCAGCCCCAGGCACAGCCCCACCGCGGTGGCCGCCAGGGAGTTCAGCAGCATGTGCTCCCCGGCCACCGGCAGGTTAAGGGGCCAGTTCTGTCCCCGGTATGAAATAGTCGCGCTCTGGCCCTGAACCCCGTGGGAGCGGCGGTCCCGGGCCTGAAGAGCCGCCCCCGGCCCCAGGCCGAAGCCCAGGGTCCGGCCGGGGAAATCCCGGGCCCGGGGCGCCAGGCGCGGGTCGTCGGCGTTGTAAATCAGGGTGGCTGAAGGCTTAAGCGCGCCCACCAGTTCGGCCTTGGCCCGGGCCACGCCGTCAATGTCCCCCACCCCCTCGGTGTGGGCCGGGTGGGCATTGAGGAGCAGACCCACGGTGGGCTCGGCAATGCAAGTTAAGCGGTGAATCTCTCCGAACCGGTTCATGCCCATCTCCACCACCGCGGCGTCAAAGCCCGTATTCAGTTCCAGCAAGGTCTGGGGCATGCCGATCAAGTTGTTCAGATTCATGGTGTTTTTCAGCACCCGGTAAGCCCGGCCCAGCACCGCGGCGGTCATCTCCTTGGTGGTGGTCTTGCCGCAGGAGCCGGTCAAAGCCACCACCGGGATGGCGAAGCGCCGGCGCCAGGCCCGGGCCAGGTCCCCCAGGGCGGTGAGGGTGTCGGGAACCGCGATGACCGCGACTTCCGGGGGAATAACCTGGGAAACAATCGCCTCCGCCTGTTCTACATTATTGGTCTCTACCAGCAGCCCCCGGGCCCCCCGCCGCAACGCTCCGGGGATGAACCGGTGGCCGTCGAAATTATCCCCCTTAAGAGGAATGAACAGGTCCCCGGCCTGGCAGGTGCGGGAATCGGTGGTCACCCCGGTGAACCCGGCAAACTCCCCCGGCTGCACCAGGGAACCCTTGGTGGCCTCCAGAATTTCCAGGATAGTAAAATATGGCGGCATCCGACCCTACCCCAGTAAAAATTCCCCCTTAGGACATTTTAAACAAGGAGGATTGGGTGAGTGGTATTAGTCAAAATATTTGATTGCTCCCCTATTCTTTATAAATAGAGTTTTATTTATAGTCATACTTTTTTGCGCAAAAGAGACCTTAAAACCTTATCATCAAATACTAAAGGCCGTTCCAATTCAACTTTAATTTTAATAAGATCAGCCGAAGAAAGACTGCTTACATCGGTCTTGGGAAGCGGGTATTCCTGCTTAACCCCCGCAGATGGTATATATTTGGCTTGCCCGCTGTAGACACGTTTAACTTC
>VGSO01000348.1 GCA_016874945.1 Deltaproteobacteria bacterium | reverse complement strand
GGCCACCCGGCTGCCCGGAGCAATGTTGATGGTGGTCTCATCGATGAAGGTGATCTGGGCCCGGGACTGGGACTTGGTCCGGACTACATCCCCTTTCTCCACTGCATCCCGAAGATTTACGGGGACCGCCGGCAGTTTTCCGGCCTTGAGCACGTCCACCTTGCCCTCCACCTGGGTAAACACTCCCACTGCGGCCGCCTGCACCTTCAAGGGAAGGGCCAGAACCAAAACCAGGACGACAAAGATTGCATAGTTCATTTTACCGATCCTTTTTAATAGCGGTAACCGAGTTGAGCCCCCACAATGTGCCGGTGGTAATCATAGAGGGCCACATTGGAGGCGTCCCGTACAAAATAATAATGGGCGTTAAACTCCAGGCCCTTATAGATAGTATAGGTGCCTTGGAGCCCCAATATCAGTATTTTGTCGGACCTTGGGTCTTGACGGGTGACGCCGTTAAAAAAATTGTGGTCATAGGGCTGCAACCCGAGATCCACGAAACCGCTCAACTTAAACCGGGGAGTCACCGGGTAAAGGGCTGCCAAAAACAGGCGAAAGGTGTTATTTACCCAGTTCTGGCCGGAGGCGAAATCGCGTTCAAAAATGAAGCGAGCCAAGAGATAGCCTTCACGCTCCTTGAAAAAATAATAGAGACCCAGGCTGGTGCCCAGGTTTCTGCCACTCCGGTCGTCCTGGGGAAAGTTTATGGCGTTCCAGTAATATTTCCTCGCAAATTGCATGCCTGCCTCCAGCCCCACCTTGGGGCCGAGCAGATACAAATAGGTGGGCGTGAAGAAATAAGCCGTGTAGTATTTACTGCTGGCCACATCGGTATAATAAAAATTTGCCGGCAGGAACAGGCGGCTGTTCTCGGTGGTGTAAATGGGGCTGACCCCCACGGTTTGGTTCATCATGTCGAACGCGGTGAGCTTGGGGTGAAAATTTTGAAAGTACAGGTATTGCACCAACAAACTCCAGGGCTTACCCAGACCCAAGGTGTATTCCAAGGTGGCGGTTTGGGTATAGACCGCGTCTGCCTGCCCGGAGACCTGCGCCCCACCGCCCCCGGGGTTGATAGTGACATTGGAATCATAGTCCCACCCGGTGGTGAGCAAAAAGCGGAAGGGGCGATAATCTTTGTAGAGGCGGTCAATCGTGTTCACATACCGCTGGCCGATTTCCCCGGTGGGGGTGTAAGGCGCGAGGGACACCGATTCTTTTATAACTTTTTGGGCTTCGCTGAGACGGTTCTGACCGGCAAGAATTATGCCGCTCTGAAGTTTGGCCTCCTGGGCCACTTTGGGGTCTTTTTCGGCTATCCGGAAATAGTCCAGGGCCTTGCTCGGCTGTTTCTGCTTGGCAGCCACCATCCCCTGCAACAGCGCGGTATTGCCCGGCTCATAGCCGCCCTCCTCCAGCCTTTTTAACTGCTCCAGGGCCGGCTCATATTGTTCCAAGGCTACCAGGGTGTCGGCCAGGAGCAGCCTGGCCTCATGATAATCGGGCTTCAGGCTAAGGGCTTCTTCCAGGAATTTCCGGGCCTTGGGGTATTCCAACCGCACCCGGTGGACCTTGGCTAAATAATAAGCCTTTTGTGGGGTGCGGGCGCCTTTCTCCCAGGCCTGGGTCAAGGCTTCCAACGCTTCGTCGTAATTTTCCTGTTCCAGTTGCTGCAATCCCTGTTTTACCAGGACATCATCATAAGGGCTGACTCCCCAGGCTGGGCCAGCAATGAACACGACCCCCAGGAGCAGCAAGACCAGACAAAACCCTTTGCCATCCCCCATGCCATTTTCCCCCTAGTTCTTGATTGGCAAAGTCCACTAAAACCACAATTAGCACAATTTATTCCTTCTATCAATTTTTTTCGCCAAATTTTTGCTAATTTTAAGGAAAATCCTTTATTTTTCCCTGGGGGATAATTGATCAAGCGCCCGCTTTTCATGGATCAATTTGGCCTGAAGAAGGCGCCAAGGTCGGAAAAACTGCAATAACAACGGGGGGTTGGTTCGGTTGGGTTGGAGGTTGGAGGCCAACGGCTAGCTTTTGTTGATTTAAAAAGGCGAACTAATTAACGAGCCTCGACAAAATTCTTTGAGGAGAAGATATTTTATCGCCTCCTTAAAAACTGGTGGCAACAGGCTTTCCAGCCGGCGCCGGCGACGTCTAATACCATGATGCAATCAAAAAGGTATTATTGTGGCGCAATTTATTGCGGCCGGAAGGCGGGCGTGATAAATCACGCCCCTTGTATCTGTTGCCTTTCGACTGCGACTTGGTATAAAGCCTGCGGCTTCCCAAAAGCGGGAAAGTTTTGCTGGAGGCTCAAATATTTTACTCTTAACCTGCATCCCTCCCCAGGGCCTGGCGGATACGATCCAACAGGCCGTTGACAAAGGCCCCGGAGTTTTCCGAGCCGTAGCGTTTGGCCAGTTCCACGGCTTCGTTGATGGCCACCTTGGGAGGAACGTCGGGCTGAAAGAGCAATTCATAAGCCGCCAGCCGCAGGATGTTGCGGTCCACCGCGGTCATGCGCTCCAGCCGCCAATGTTCCGAATACCGAACAATGAGGGCGTCCAGCTCTTCCAGGTGGGAGGCCACCCCGACGGTCAGTTCCCCCAGGTAGGCGGGCAGTTCCTCCTGGGGGCGGAAATGGTTCCAGAAGCGCTCTAAATCCTCCCGGAGGCGCCGCCCGGCAAAATCGGCCTGGTAGAGAAACTGTAGAGCCCATTCCCGGCAGCGGGTGCGGGAATAAGGACCCAAAGGGTCAATCCCCCAGCTCCCTCAGAAGATTGACCATTTCGATGGCCGCCTCTGCCGCGGCAAAGCCCTTGTTGCCCGCCTTGCTGCCGGCCCGCTCGATGGCCTGCTCCAGGGTGTCGGTGGTGAGGATGCCGAATGCGATGGGGATGCCGGTTTCCAGGCTCACCTGGGCGATGCCCTTGCTCACTTCCGCGGCCACGTAATCGAAGTGGGGTGTGGCCCCCCGGATCACCGCGCCCAGGCAGATGACCGCGTCATGGGCCTTGGCATGAGCCAGCCGCTTGGCCGCCAGGGGAATCTCCCAGGAACCCGGCACCCGCA
>VGSO01000347.1 GCA_016874945.1 Deltaproteobacteria bacterium | reverse complement strand
CCTCAAGGGCTTCGCCGCGGCCATCCTGGGGGGGTTCGGCTCCTTCCCCGGGGCCATCCTGGGGGGCTTTCTCCTGGGACTGCTGGAAAGCCTGGGCGCGGCCTATATCAGCAGCGCCTATAAAGATGTTATTGCCTTCGTGGTGCTGCTGCTGGTGTTGTTTATTAGACCCCGGGGACTGTTGGGGACGGCCTAGCATAAAGCCATGAAATGCATCATCTGTCGGCAAGGAGAAACCGTTCCCGGCTTGGTTACAGTGCCTCTGCAACGGGAGGAGACCACCGTGATCTTTAAAGAGGTGCCAGCAGACATTTGCGAGAACTGTGGCGAATATTATCTTAGTCAAGCGGTGACTGAGAAATTGCTGGCCAGAGCGGAGGGCGCGGGGAAAAATGGCGCGGAAGTGGAAATCTTGCGCTTTGCGGCATAAATAAGGTTCTGAAAGAAACTATTCGGGTAACGTTGTGAGTAAGAATCAAAACTGCATCCTCATGGGCAACGAGGCTATAGCCCGGGGGATTATCGAGGCCGGCTGCACCCTGGCCGCGTCTTATCCGGGGACGCCGGCCTCGGAAATCCTCCCGGCGGTGGCGGCCTTCGCCCAGGAGACGGGAGTTTCCATCCATGCCGAGTGGTCGGTGAATGAAAAGGTGGCCTACGAGACGGCCCTGGCCAACTCCATGGCCGGCCGGCGGTCGGCGGTGTCCATGAAGCAGGTGGGCCTGAACGTGGCCTCGGACCCCTTCCTGCGCTCCGCCTACCTGGGGGTCAAGGGCGGGTTTATGATAATTTCCGCGGACGACCCCGGCCCTCACAGTTCCCAGACGGAGCAGGACTCCCGCTTTTTCGCCATGTTCGCCAAGGTCCCGGTCCTGGACCCCTCCAGCCCCCGGGAGGCCAAGGACATGGTGGGGAAGGCTTTTGAACTGTCGGAGAAGTACGAGTTGCCGGTGATGCTGCGGCCCACCACCCGGGTATGCCACGCCCGGCAGACCGTGGCTCTTTCCCCCCCGGAAATCCTGGACCGCCCGGCCCGGTTTGAGAAAAATCCCGGCCGCTGGTGCGCCACCCCCCAATATGTTCGGGAGCTGCACCGGCAGTTGAACGACAAAATCGCCCGAATCGCCATGGAGCCGGACTTTGCGCCTGTTTTTACTCCCGGGGACGGTTCCTTCCCCGGCGTTGGCATAATCGCCTCGGGCGTGGTTTTCGCCCACGCCTGGGACCTGTTGGAGGACCTGGGCCTGGGGGGCCGGGTGGATTTATACCAGGTGACCATGCCTTATCCCCTGAACCGGGATTTTATCCGGCGGCTGGAAGCTCAATACCAGCGCCTCCTGGTGCTGGAAGAAACCTACCCGGTTATGGAACTCCAATTGAAGAGCGACAAGGTCCAGGGGCGTCTCACCCAGACTATCCCCGGCGAAGGCGAACTCACCCCGGAAGTCGTTGGGCGCATCCTGGAAAAATTCCTGGGACGGGCGGAAACTCCCGGGGCCGCGCCCCCCGGAGGCGGCGTCCGGCCCACCCTGTGCGCCGGCTGCGGCCACCGGGCGGCTTTTTATGCCATTAAGGAAGCCTTCCCCGGCGGCATCTTCCCCGGCGACATCGGCTGCTACACCCTGGGGATGAACCTGGGCGCGGTGGACACCTGCCACTGCATGGGCGCGGGAATCAGCCAGGCCGCGGGGTTTTATCACGCTTACGCCGCCGGCGGCGGGGAGATTCCGGCCATCGTGGCCGCCATCGGCGACTCCACCTTTTTTCATGCCGGGGTCCCGGCGTTGATGAATGCGGTCATGCACCGGGCCCGATTTATCATGGTAATCCTGGACAACGCCACCACCGCCATGACCGGGCTCCAGCCCACGCCGGAAGCGGGCGTCAACGCCATGGGCCAACCGGCCCAGCCGCTTTACCTCGCCGACCTGGTCCGGGCCTGCGGGGTCAAATTTTTAAGGGAATGCGACCCCTACGACATTCCGGCTCTTATGTCCCTGCTCCAGGAAGCCCACCGCTACTGCCGGACTCCGGAGGGCGGTGTGGCCGTGGTCATAGCCCGTCATCCCTGCATGCTGGATAAAAAGGCTTATGAACGCCAGCCGGTGTACGAGATGTGCGTCACCGAGGATTGCACCGGCTGCCGCCACTGCCTGGATGAGTTCGAGTGCCCGGCCTTGATTCTCAACGAGGGCACGGAACAGGTGGTCATCGACGGGGTGCGCTGCGTGGGCTGCGGGGTGTGCAGCCATGTCTGCCCCGGGGGGGCCATTGAGGCGAGGAGGAGAGAATAAATTGATTGGGGGAAGGGGCTAAGGGCACCCGCCCTTACCCCCTCTCCCTAAAGAAAGCATCCAAACCATGAAACAGCAAATAATCATCAGCGGCCTGGGAGGGCAGGGGGCTTTGACCCTGACCCGGCTTTTGGCCGAAGCCGCCGCGGCCTTAGGGCTGGAGGTCATCACCTCCGAGACCCACGGCATGGCCCAACGGGGGGGCGCGGTCATCTCCATGGTCAAGGTGGGGCCGTTTAGGGGGCCGCTCATCCCCGCGGGCTCCGCGGATCTGGGTCTGTTTCTGACCGATAAGACCCTGCCGGCGCACCGGTTTTACTTGAAGCCGGGAGCCGCGGCCTTTGTAAGCACCGCCGCGCCGGGCGATTATTTTCACGTAGATGGCCCCGGTCTGGCGGCCAGGCTGGGCCTTCCCGCGGTGGCCGCCAACCTGGCGCTTCTGGGTTATGTCGCGGGCCGGGCCGGGCTGTTCTGCGGGGCGGAGGCGCTGGAACAAGTCCTCCGGGACAAAACCCCGGAGCGCTTCCGGGACATGAATTTGCAAGCTTTTAAAGCGGGGCTGGAAGTGAGCAGTGGCCAGTGACCAGTGGCCAGTGGCCAGTGATCGGTAATCAGGGAGCAGTAATCAGTAACCATCTTTAAAATCCAAAACCTGAAACCTGAAACCTAAAACCTGAAACCTGAAACCTGAAACCTGAAACCCAAAGCCTGAATGACAGCTTTTGATAAAACCAGGTTCTTCATCCTCCGCCACCGCACCGGCCTCCTGGTATGGCTGCTGGCCGCAGGCCTGGC
>VGSO01000346.1 GCA_016874945.1 Deltaproteobacteria bacterium | reverse complement strand
TAACGGAAACCCGTAAACCGAAAACCGCATCAGAGGTAAACGCCCATCCATCGACCTTTAGGCAATCTCACCGGTTTAAAAACTTATCAATACCGGCAGTTAGAAAGGTTGTACCGCCGTCGGGTGCCCCCGGCCGCATTGGTCACCCCGGAACTGGCCCGGCAATTGGCGGAAATCTCCTGGGACCTGCACCGCCAGGTGGGAGTCCTGGTGAACCGCCAGGGAGGGGTGACCCACGTCATCGTGGGGGACGCCCGGGGCCTGGTCATCCCGCCCCTCCCCCGGGAGCGGGGCGTCCGGGGCCGCCTCAAGGGCCTGCGCCTCATTCATACCCATCTGGACTTAAGCCCCTTGAGCCAGGACGACCTCATGGACCTGGCCTTCCTGCGCCTGGACGCGGTGGCCGCCCTGGCCTCGGCCGGCGGCCAGCCGGGGCATGTCCAGGCGGCCCACCTTCTGCCCCAACCTCAGGACGGCCGCAGTTGGGCCATTCTGGAAGCTCCCCACGTCACCAGCCTGACCCTGGATTTCGACGAACTCATCTCCTCCCTGGAAGAAGAATTCGCCCGGCTGGGGGCAGAGGGCGACGGCAAAGGCCGGGAACGGGCCATCCTCATCGGGATCACCGGCCCCAGCAAGGCCGCGGCGGAGGACTCCATGGCGGAGCTGGCCGAACTGGCCCGCTCCGCCGGACTGGAAGTGGCCTCGGCCATCATCCAGCGCCGCCCCCGCTTCGACCCCCGCTTCCTCATGGGCAAAGGCAAACTGGCGGAACTGCTCATCCAAGCCCTGCAATCCGGGGCGGACCTCCTGGTCTTCGACGCCGAGCTTTCCCCTTCCCAGGTGCGCTCCATCACCGACTTCACCGAGCTCAAGGTCATCGACCGCACCCAGCTCATCCTGGACCTCTTCGCCCAGCGGGCCCGCAGCCGGGAAGGGAAACTCCAGGTGGAAATGGCCCAGGTGAAGTACCTGCTGCCCCGCCTGCGGGGCCGGGACGACGCCCTGTCCCGTTTGACCGGCGGCATCGGCGGCCGGGGACCGGGGGAGACCCGGCTGGAGATTGACAAGCGCCGCCTCCAGGACCGCCTTCACCGCCTTCAACAGGACCTGGCCCGGGTGCGGGCCGAAAGGCAGGAGCGCCGTCAACCGCGCCGGCGGCTGGGGCTGCCGGTCCTTTCCATCATCGGCTACACCAACGCGGGGAAATCCACCCTGTTCAATGCCCTGACCCACGCCCAGGTGCTGGCCGAGGACCGCCTCTTCGCCACCCTGGACCCCACCAGCCGCCGCCTCCGGTTCCCCCGGGAGCGGGAAGTGATCATCACCGACACCGTGGGCTTCATCAAGAACCTGCCCCGGAATCTTCTGGAAGCCTTCAAGGCCACTCTGGAGGAATTGCAGGAGGCGGACCTGCTCATTCACGTTATTGACCTCAGCAACCCCCGGTTCCCGGAACAGATGGAGGCGGTGGACGACATTCTGGCCTCCCTGGGCCTCCAGAACAAGCCCGTGCTCGAAGTCTTCAACAAGATGGACCTGGCGCCTCCCAATCTGGCGGCCCTCCAGTGCCGGAGGTACGGCGGCGTGGCCCTTTCCGCCATTGACTCCCGCACCTTGCCTCCCCTCATCGCCCGCCTGGAAGATAAGGTGGAGGAACTGCTGTCCTCCCGCACCGCCCGCCCGGCGCCCCCGCCGGCCCTGGCGGTCTTACCGGATTGAGGCAGGGTGGGCATAGCCTGCCATGAAATCCGCTGTCCACATTTTTTTCACGCCACGCAAAAACGCCAAGAATGTGACTTTAAGGGAGCTTGGCTGCACTGCTGCCGCTTCCGCCTCTATTTTATTTTCGCGGTGTCTTCGCGCCTTTGCGGGAGAAATGGAGTCGCGAAGCTGAAATATGCGCCCTATCTCAGGGTTAGCAAGACTCGGGAATGGATAAAGGTTGTTGACCTGGAATTTTTAGTATACAATAATTATATAGATTATATGGAGACTAAAAGCCCAAGTCTAATTTTTACTGTTGTCCAGGGGCGTGTTTTACCAAATGCCCGGGGCGATAGTAAGGCGCCAGGACTTCGGCGGAGGGGGATAACTCCCATTTAACTGGCGCGTCATCCCCCCGAAGGCCGGGCGGCGGGTTCTCCAGGAGGTGGGATGATGGGCGAGGTTGTTCAATTCCGCATAACCCGGAAGGCCGTCCTGCGGGAGGCCAGGCGGGAGTTGGAAAGGATGTACCGGTTCTCGGCGGGGGGGCAAGACCCCATTGCCAGCAGCGAGTCCCGGGAGCTGTTCGAATTGGGCCTGGTGGAGGAAGTGGAGTGGCTGACCTGGGCCTTTTACTGCACCGGCGTCCTGAACCGTATTTTCGAGATGGAGCAGAACGGGGAGCATGCGGAATAATAGAAAATTTCCAGGCCATCCTTAATAATATTTCCCCCACTTCCAACCGCAGAAGGGCACGGATTACTGTGCCCTTTTTTCTTTGGTGCGCCCGGCAGGGCGCACCCACTTGGAGGTGCAAGTCCTCTACAGGCCCCACAGGGGGAACTGTTAGCCGGACGGCAAGGGTGTCGCGAGGTGGAATCTGAAGGAAGCCCCAGGCAAAGCGCTGGCCTGACGAACAGAAATCGCATACGAGGCGGTCATGCCGGATGAGGAGGCCAATATCTTCAAAGTCCGATACCTGTACCGAAGGCCTGGGCGTATATGCGGCGGGCATAAGCGTGAAGGTGGGTGCGCATTGCCCGGGGAGGTCTGTCGATCTGCCTTGAGCTACCGGCATCGCCCGGGAGGGGTCGGCAGAAGTCAGCCGAGGGCATAATTGGTCCAGCCACCGGACTGCCGTTTCATTCCCAGGAGATCGATAAATGGAGACATGTTGGCGCCTGGATCCTTAGGTCAACTTTTCGGAAGGGCGCCGCGGGGGGGAAAATCTTAACGCCTTCCTGTCCTGAAAAGTTTCGCTCTGCACAGGCTGGAAAGCCTGTGCTACTGAATCCGAGTTTCTGGTTTTTTCAACAAGAATTCGTTGTTAACCTACTGATTTAGGAAAGGAAATGGTGGGCAGTGCCCACCCTGCATTTTTCCTTGG
>VGSO01000345.1 GCA_016874945.1 Deltaproteobacteria bacterium | reverse complement strand
TGGTGGCGGGGGACGGAATCGAACCGCCGACACGGGGATTTTCAGTCCCCTGCTCTACCGACTGAGCTACCCCGCCACACCGGAATTGTTTATCCCCCGCCCCGTCTTTTGTCAATATAAAATCGCACCTTGCCAAATTATTAAAATCTGTGGAAAATATCATATCAAGCAGTCAAATCATCGGGGGGGCCGCCGCGCCCGCCAAAATTGGGATTTTCCAGCAGCCATCGTTTGGCGGGCGCGGTGGCCCGCCCCGATGGGATTTTTCTGGCAAAATTATTTCCAGGTTCCATGGGGCCGGAGACGCGAAAGTCTCTTTTAAAAAAAGCCCAATAGCAAAGCCTTAACCGCTTACCGGAGTCCGGATTGAGCACTATTCTCATCGCCGCATCATCAGAGGTATTGAAACATCTGGCCGCCCCCCTGAAAAAAGAAGGCTATCAGGTCGAGATTTGCTCGGCGGAAGAGCTGGCCCAGGAGGTCAAGGCCCAAGCCCCGGACCTAGTGATCATCCAGGCCGACCCCGGCCGGGCGCACAGCCTGGTGCAGCAGGTGAGAAGCGCCAGGCAGGACCTCCTGGTCATCATGGCCTTGCCGGACTTTTCCGAGGCCGAGGCGGCCCGGGCCCTGGAGGCGGGAGCGGATGAGTACTTGTTTCCCCCATTTTCGCCTTTAGAGGTGCAGGCCCGGGTAAGCGTGTTGCTGCGCCTTTCTCGGGACCGGCGGCTCTTGGTGAGTTCCCGGGAGGAATTCACCCGCCTCTTTCAGGAAACCGCCCAATCCTTGTTTTTTTGCGATAAAGGCGGGGGGTCCTGCAAGCTTAACCCGTCCCTGCGGCGATTGTTAGGCTATGTCGGTCCGGACGATTTTCTGCGCCTGCCCCAAACCCTGGAAGAACTGTTCCATGGGCCGGAGGATGTGGCCCTATTCAAGGAGCTGGTTTTTAAAACCGGCGACGTGAGCCACGTCAAGATCCGCCTGAAAAGTCGGGAGGGCCTTCCCGTGCCGGTGCTCCTCAAAGACTTGTCCCCCGGGGCGCCGCCGGAGGCGGTGGGTTTCCAGGTGCAGCCGGTGGGCCAACTTTCGCCTCTGAAAAGGGCCCTCCAGGGGCTGGTGGAGCACTTTATCCCCAGAGCCCGGGATTGGCTGGCGCTGCTCCAGCTCACCCCCCTCCTGGGAGGCCGTTACGAAAAAATGAAAAAGCTGGGCCAGGGGAGTTTCGCAGAGGTCTGGCTGGTGGTGGACACGGAAGCCCTGGGCCAGGAGCGCCATTATGTGGCCAAAATTCCCCTCTCCCGGGCCGCCAATCCCAAGTTCCGCAAAGAGGCGGCCATTTGCCAGCGGCTGGCCCCCCATCCCGGGGTGGTGGCGCTGGTGAACACCCTGGAGGACGACGGCAAATTAATCCTTATCCAGGAATATGTGGACGGCCACACCCTGGGTGACCTCCTGGGGGAAGAACTGCCCCGGTCCCTGGTGGAACGCATTATTCTCCAGCTCATCGACGTGGTGGCCCACGCCCACCGTAACCGTATCATTCACCGGGACATCAAGCCCAACAATATCATCATCAAGCCGGATGGGACCCTGAAGCTCCTGGACTTCGGGGCCGCCAAGATTCTCCGGGAAAAGGAAATATCCGCCACCGTGGTGGGCTCCCGCCCTTTCATGGCCCCGGAGCAGATCATGGGCAAAAGCGAGCGCCGCAGCGACATCTGGTCCATCGGCGTCCTCATGTATCTGCTTTACACGGGGGAGCTGCCCTTTTACAGCGAAGTGGAAAAACTGCTCATCGACCTGATCCTGGAGCAGGAACCTGCGCCGCCCCGGGAAATCATCCCGGAAATTCCGTCGGCCCTGGAAGCCATCATCCTTAACTGCCTGAAGAAAAACGTGGAAGAGCGCTACAACAACGCCATCGCCCTGCGGGACGACCTGCTGCGCCAGTTTCCCCACTACGGCACCAGCGGCGGGAGGTGGCCGTGGATCCAGTGACCCACGTGGCTGCGGGGTTGTTGATTTCCCAGTTGGTCCCCACCCCCTCCCGCTTCTGGGGGGCCATGGCGGGGATTGCTTTTGGCCTGATGCCGGACGTGGATTATTTCCTGTTGTGGTTGGACCGCCTGACCTTTATCCGTCATCACCGGGGTTTCACCCATTCCCTGGTGGCTATTCCTTTGCTGGCCCTGTTCGGCGCGGCGGTGAACGCGGCCATCGGGGGTAAAGACTGGTTCCGGCCCTTCTTTATTATGGGCCTGGCGGTTCTGGCCAGCCATTTAGTCCTGGACCTGGCCACTTCTTACGGCACCCAGATATTAAGCCCCTTTACCCGGCGCAAGTTCACCCTGGACTGGCTGTTTATCATCGATCCCTATCTCACCGGCATCCTGCTGGTGGGGGCGGCAGCCGCGCTGGCTTCTCCCGGCTGGGGCCGGAAAGCGGGGGCGGTGTGTCTGGCAGGGGCCACCGCATATTTCCTGGTCTGCGGCCTGTACCACCGCCAGGCCCAGTCGGTGGCCCAGGAGGTGTTTAAGGATCAAAATCCCCAGGAGAGAATCGCGGCCCTGCCCCAGCCCTTTTCCTGTCGGCGCTGGCAGCTTCTGGCGGCGGGGCCGGATGAGGTGAGACAAACTTTTGTGGAGTTGCCGTTTGCGAGTTTGATGGCAAACTCGCTGAAGACAAAATTTGATTTGGTCCCGGTGCCGCCCGGCCCGGGGTGCCCGGCGCCTCCGGTAGGCTACCGCCCCCCCCAGAACCTCCAGGTGCAGGTGTGGGCCGCGGCTGCGGCCTCGCCTCCATATTCCCCCGAAGCCCGCCGGATCCTGGACATTTACCTGGACTTTGCCCGGTTTCCCTTGCTTTATCAGGTGCGTCCCCGGGGTCCGGGCCAGTTCCAGGAGTGGCTGGACCTGCGGTTCTCGGTGCCGGGGCGGGAGTTTCCTTTTGTGCTGCAGCTGAGTCTGGACGCCCAGGGGGGCCTGGAGCAGTGGGTTATCGGCCGCTGCCGCGGTGAACAGTGAGCAGTGAGCAGTTGCAACATGAGCCTTTTGCTAATCCATAACCCATGAAAAGTGTCGGTGGCACATCGCGGCCTTTTGCCGCAACCAA
>VGSO01000344.1 GCA_016874945.1 Deltaproteobacteria bacterium | reverse complement strand
AACTCCTTAGTGGCGCGATAAATTTCGGTTACCAGGTCCATGGCCTTCTGCCAGGCCACCAAATCGCGATAAGATTGCACCATGATTGCTTCCTCAAGTCAGGTGTCAGTTGTCAGATTCCGGGTTCAGGGATTGGATCCTAACTCTTAATTCCTTATCCCCCAACTTTGAATCTTAAACCTCCAAACCGCTTGAAACCTAAAACCTAAAACCTGAAACCTAAAACCTGAAACCTGAAACCTGCCCCCTAAAAAATGGTGTGAAACGGGTCCCAGAGAAAGGCCAGAATTCCCGCCACCACCATGTTTCCTTCCACCAGGGACTCCAGGAGCAGTCCTGAGTCCATCAGCCCCCGGCGGTAGATGGTAAGATATCCCAGGGCATAGAGGCCGCAGAGTCCCAGGGCGTAACCCAGGGTGGGAATGATGTCCAGCCAGGCGGCCAGGACCAGTATGGCTCCGAAGATTAGGGAAGCCGCGGCCAGGAGGTTCAGGGTCCGGGGCTTACCCAGGGCGATGGCCAGGGTTTCCTTCCCCACCACCCGGTCGCCCTCCATGGCGAGCACCTCAAAAAGGCCGGAGCGGATAAAGATCATCCCGGCCACAAAGAAAAAGGCGATGGCGGTGGAATAAGTAATCTCCGGAGTCTGGTCACACACCACCGGGATCAAGGCGGCCAACACCCCCCAGGCCACCGCGGTGAACACGGTCTTGGAGCCGGGGATTTCTTTAAGGGTATAAATATGGGTGACCGCGGCAATGCCCTCGGGGATGATCTTGAGGTTGTAAACCAAGCCCAGGGTGCTCATGAAGAGAACAAAGGCGAAGGCCTCCCATCCCAGGTAGAGCCCCAGGGCCAGGGCCAACAGGGCGGAAAGGGCGCCGGTCACCAGGAGGAAGCGGCGGTGGCGGCCATAAAACATGGACTGCACCGGGTCGTTGAGTTTGGATGCCTTATCGGTAAAATGATTCAGCAGGTGCATGGCGTACACATAGAAGAAAGCCACGAAAAAGTAGCTGAATCTCGGCTCCACGTCCTGGAGCAGCGATGAGGTGTAGCTCAGGGACCCGGCGCCGATGGCCACGTAGATGTTGGACTTGAGGAAAAACCGCCAGGCCCGGTACAGGTAATGGGTCCAGGACCCGGGCCGCAACGCCCGGGCGTGCTTTAAGGTGCCCACCACGTTGCTGATGAGCCAGTGGGGGGTGGAGGCCCCCGCGGTGACGCCCACGGTGCGGTAGCGGCTCATCTCCTCCAGGTCCAGTTCCTGTTCGGTTTCCACGTGATAGGTGGGTACGCCGCTGGCCCGGGAAATTTCCACCAGGCGCTGGGTATTGCCGCTGTTGCGGCCCCCCACCACCACCAGGGCCTCCACCTGGCGGGCCAGTTCCATGACTTCGCCCTGGCGGGAGGCGGTGGCGTCGCAGATGGTATTATGGACCTGGGTCTGGGGAAAGCGGGCCTTGATCCGTTCCACCAGGTCGGCGAAATGGGCCTTGCTCTGGGTGGTCTGGGCCACCACGATGACTTCTGCCAGTTCCGGCAAGGCCGCCACTTCTTGGGCCCTGGCCACCACAAAACCCCGGGCCTGGGTGTGGCCCATGAGGCCTTCCACTTCCGGGTGGTCCGCGTCCCCCACGATGATGGTGGACGCGCCCCGCTCGGCCGCGCGGCGGATAATGGCCTGCACCTTGGCCACCCGGGGGCAGGTGGCGTCAATGATGCGGGCGCCCCCGGCTTCCAGGTCCCCTTGCTCCTTGGGCGGAATGCCATGGGCCCGGATCACCACCAGCCCATCGGGGACCTGTCCCCCGGGCTGGAGCACCGTAATGCCCCGCTCCTGGAGAAGTTCCAGGACCTGGGGGTTGTGGATCAAGGGACCGTAAGTGTAAATTTTGGTCTGGTTCTCGTTGATGGCCTTCAGGACCAGTTCCAGGGCCCTTTTGACCCCCACGCAGAAGCCCGCGGTTTTGGCCAGGATGACGTTGGTCGTTTTCATTGGTTTTCGGTCTTCGGTCTTCGGTCTTCGGTCTTCGGTCTTCGGTCTTCGGTCTTTAATAATTTTAACCTGCCAAATTAAAATTATATCATTTTTGCCATTAATTATGGCTGTTCTGATAATATTCATCAATTTGAAGGGATAATGCCAAAGACCGAAGACCTGAACCGAGGTTAATTACCGAAGACCGAAGACCGACCACCGATGTTAAGTCTCCTCATCGGCACCGTCTTGCTTCGCCCCTACGTGTTCATCTTTTTAGGGGCATACCTGCTGTTGGCCGCCTGGCACCTGGGGCTGGGCCGGGCCTTGGCCTTCCTGATTCTGGGCTACCTGATCTCCTGGGCCGCGGAACTTTGCTCTATTACCTGGGGCTTCCCTTTCGGCGAATACCTCTATATCCCCGCCACCCGGGGCCGGGAACTCTGGGTGGCCGGGGTGCCGTTCATGGACTCCTTGTCTTATGTGTTCCTGGCCTATGCCAGCTACGCCCTGGCCCTGGCGGCCCTGGCGCCCCTATCCCGGGGGTCCCGCTTCCGATTGGAGGCGGCCGAAGCCATCCAAGGGGGCGCCGGCCCCTGGATTCTGGGCGCGGTGCTCATGGTCGCGCTGGACATCGTCATCGACCCCCTGGCCCTCCGGGGCTACCGCTGGTTTCTGGGGCAGATTTACGGCTATCCCGAACCGGGGGTTTATTTCGGCATCCCGCTGGCCAATTTCGGGGGCTGGCTGCTGGTGGCCTTGGCTCTCATCCGGATTCTGCAATATTTGGCCACCCGCCTGCCGGCGCGGCCCCTGTGGGATAAGGGGCGCCGGCGTTTTGCCGGCCAGGCGCTGCTGGGCCCGCTGTTTTACCTGGCCATCCTGGGATTCAACCTGGCCATGACCTTTGCCATCGGGGAAGCCTGCCTGGGCTGGGTGGGCGTCTTTATTTACCTGCCTTTTTCCATCTGGCTAATCATCAAACTGACCTCAAAAATGTAAGGTGCGCCCGACGCGCCACTTTAAAGCTGAAATTCCGGGAGTCGGCCCTTGATGGGGCGCGGTGTACACTCAACAGTAAGGGTGGGGCGGGTCTCCGGGCCCGCCAAACCCTGTTTGACGCGATAAATCGAGATAT
>VGSO01000343.1 GCA_016874945.1 Deltaproteobacteria bacterium | reverse complement strand
GACGACGTTGCCCGCAGCGATAACCCAGGGCAATAAGAACAGGCACACAGCCGAGGCCAGCATGATTATGGTGTAGGCGTTGTCCCGGCCGATCTTGTCGGAGTACATGCCGGTGACCACCCGGCCCGGAACTTGCACCAGACCGCCGTAGGAGGCCAGGATCCAGGCGTTGGCCACCAGGAAGGGCACGGCTTTGGCGGCCTTGCCCAGCACGGGAGCGGCATTGGCGATGACCAGGAGACCCGACTGGGTGCCGGCGATGAACATAAAGACCAGGGCGTAGAACTGCCAGACCTTGGGAATTTCCGAAGGCGCCCAGTCCACCGCGGTGCCCACTGCCTTGGCCGGGGCCGCACCCACCTTCACCGGGGCCGGGGGCGGCACATAACCGGCCGGAGGCCAGGCCAGCTGGCTGCCGGCAATGATGACCACCGCTGAAAAGAAGATTCCCAGAATAACGAAGCTGCCGGTGATGCCTTGGGTGCGAATGAGCCATTCGGCCAGGGGCGAGATGTACAAGGCGGCCCCGCCATAGCCGCCCACCACCAGGCCGGCCACCAGACCCCGCTTGTGGGGGCCGAACCACTTCAAGGCCGCAGGCGTGGGCGCGGCATAGCCGATGCCCATGCCGATGCCGCCTAAAACGCCCATCCCGAGGACCAGGCCGCCATAAGTTTTGGTTAGGCCGCAAACGATGCAGCCGACGGCCATGAACAGACCGCCGGTGATGGCGCCCACTTTGGGCCCCAACCTATCCTGGATGCGACCACCCGCAATCATGAATAAGGCGAACATAATGACGCAGAGAGAAAACGGGGTGGCTAATTCGGCGGCGGACATGTAGGTCCACCCGGGGAACTGAGCGATGGGCGTTCCCACCTTTGCAAGGTCAAGCTTCCCATCTGGCAAGGTGGGCACCTTCAAGTACTTCACCCAGACGCTCCAGGCGTAGAGCACGCCCAAGCATAGGTTGATAGCGGTGCCGCAAAATGTGACGACCCACGCCTTTCCTGGAACTTTGTCTGCCATGAGTGCTCCTCCTTATAAATTTGGTAGATTTGGTAAATTAGGTAAATTAGGAATAAAAAGACCCACGGTTAACATTAAATTCCCCCCACTTAAATCCGGCCCACCTCCTTTCCGGGGATGAATAAGGTCTCCCAAGCGCGGCGCCCGGAAAACCGGCTATCCTGTATGTTTAATTTATTGCGGATTATATATTAATTCAATTCGAAAGTTAAATCTTAAATGGCCCTTGAGGGGCGGTTCGCCAATCGCTCCTCAAGGGAAGTGGAATCTTTTCACGCTTTTATTAATGTTTATAATTCAACCCTGATCGTCCTCTTTGTCCTTATCCCAAACCGCCAGGGGATAGCGGAAGCCGATCTGGAACTGGGCCAGGGCCAGCAACTTGAAAATTTCTTTGGGACTCCCATAGAACATCACTTCTTCGGAGCCGTCGGCGAATTTGGCGATAACCACAATCTGCTCTACGGTCACAGAGGTCAGGGCCTGGATGGCCTTTTCCATGGCCTCTTTTTCCCGGTTGAGTTGGACGATTTCACCCATTATAAATGTTCCCGATCAATCTGGCCAGTTCAATGAATAAGGAGCCCGCGCTATGGGGACGGCGATGAACCTTTAATAAGCTCTTCTTTGAACCTGCCGGTGAACTCGTTTTTAAAAACCTCGATATCCATGGCTTCTTCCGGCTTGCCGGCCAGATACAAGGCCATGCCTTTATGGATCAGGGCCTCCTTGCTTTGGGGATCAAGCTGCAAGGCCCGATCGAAATAATCCAGGCTTTCTTCGTATTTTCCCAGGCCCATCAGGGCGGTGGCTTTGCCCAGGAGCCGGTAAAGGTTCTCCCCTGCGCGGGCCAGGAGGCGGTCAAAAAATTCCGAGGCCTCAGCGCTGCGTCCCAGGTCATTTAACAGGAAGGCTTTGAATTCCACCGCCTGCATATTTTCCTGGTCTTCGGCCAGGGCTTTGTTGGAATAAAACAGCGCTTCCTCCAGCAACCCCTTTTGGGCCAGGGTGTTGGCCCCTTCCATCCAGGGGGTCTCCGCGCCCACCAATTTCTTGATTAGGCCTTCATAGGTATCCTGGATGACCAACCGGCCAATTCCCACCACCAGGCCCCCATGGCCGGGCATAACGTTCTCAATGTCTCTTTTCAGCAAGGTGCGGATGGAATATAAATAATGGTCCAGGCGTCCCCCGACGGCCTGGTCCGGCTCCGCCATGGCATGGGGGAGCACCGTGTCGCCGGTGAAGACGGTGCGGCTGGGGGCATGATACAGAGAGATGCCGTCAATGGTATGCCCCGGGGTGTGGATCACTTCCACCTCAAAGCCGCTGAGGTCCAGGATTTCCCCCCCTTTGACCTCGGTGAGCCGGCAGCCCTGCTCCCGCAGGATTGCTTTTAATTGCTCGGGGCCCGCTTCATGCAAAATGACTTCCAGGTCAATATCCTTATGACCCCGATAGGCTCGGAATATTTCAATGGCCCCCCCCGCATGGTCCTGATGCCCGTGGGTAACGACTATCTTCTTAACGTCCGGGGGCTTGAATCCCAGGGCAAAGAGGTCCATGAAGGCGGTATAATCGTTGCCCGGATCAATAATGGAGAGATAATCTCCCTTAACGAGGTAAATATTGGAGGAGAATTCGTAGCCTTGAAGAAACAGGGTGTTTTCAAAAAAGGGTTGTGAAGATTTCAACAGAGAAGCTAAAGACTCCCAGCTCGTTTCGTCAGGAACATAGCCAAATTCCGGAAATTCCATTCGGTTCTCTCAAATTCCGCAGATGATTCATCCTACCCCGAAATTATTAGGATAAGGATAAGGGGGTGATATTAAGGTTAATGGCCATTAAGGATTTATCCTCTCCCCCGGGTCGGGGGAGAGGATAAATATTGGTTACACGTGCTTACGGAGCGGCGTAGGGCAGGATGTATTTCAGTTTCATCTTGCCGTCGGGCCACCACTTGCGCTGCTTGACCTCACCGGGATAGACGTCCACCGCGGTAAACTCGTCCTGGTCCCGGCCGATGGGGCCTCCGGCCTCCTTCCGCAGGATCTGGTCAATTTGCAGCTCAACGAAGTGAAATTCCGTGAGCTCGTACTTGGTGATGGCA
>VGSO01000342.1 GCA_016874945.1 Deltaproteobacteria bacterium | reverse complement strand
TTTGACTTTCTGACGCTGTTTCAGGGTCAGAGCAGCTTGGGAATGGAGTTTCATAGGTTCCCCTCCTTCACCAAGCATTATAATGTATGTTAATCTCTAATGTCAATACAGTTAGTTGTTAGTTGTTAGTTTTCAGTTAATGAAAGGAGCAATTATAACGGGAGAGGTAGGCCAGGCCCAAAAATCCTGCGCTTCGGCCAAGTTATGCTTTCCTGGAATTGCCCAATATGCTAAGATTGCATAACGAGCAGCGCTCCAACCTTCGATAACCGGTTGGTTTTTAACTAAAAACTAACAACTAAAAACTGATAACTGATTACTGAGCCAATCCAGGAGTCTCACATGAAAGTACGGGACATCATGACTAAGGAAGTGGCCACCCTGGACATCAACGACGAATTGAGCCTGGCCAACGACATCATGCGCCTGGGCCGCATCCGCCACTTGCCGGTGGTGGACGGAACCAGGCTGGCGGGAATCATCTCGGAGCGGGACTTGTTCCGCTCATCGCTGGCCCAGGCTTTGGGTTACGGCACCAAAGCCACCCGGGACATCATGAAGACGCTGCGCATCAAAGACGTGATGGTGGCCGCGGTGGTCACCGTATTGCCGGACGCGCGATTGTGCGACGCGGTGCGCCTCATGCTGCAAAAAAAGATCGGCTGCCTGCCGGTGGTGGAAGATAACCGCCTGGTGGGCCTGATTACTGAAACGGACATCCTGACCCAATACCTGAAAGATTGCGCCAGTGAGGACTGAATAACAATATCCTCGCGCCAAGGCGCTAAGACGCCGAGATCAAGCCGCGGGGAATAAAAACGGGCGGAGCAAATGCTCCGCCTTTTGTACTTGCCGCCCCTGCAACGACGGATTGTTAACGGAAAACCGAAAACAAAAAACTCAAATATAGGTGAGCCACTGCTGATAACGGGGGTTTTCGCCTTTGACCACCTCAAAGTACGCGGCCTGGAGTTTTGTGGCGATGGGCCCGGGCTTGCCGGCGCCGATGCGGCGGCCGTCCACTTCCCGCACCGGGGTGACCTCAGCCGCGGTGCCGGTCATAAATATCTCGTCGGCCAGGTATAGTTCGTCCCGGGAAAAGATTTCTTCCACCACCGGAATGCCGAAATCCCGGGCCAGGGTGATGAGGCAGTCCCGGGTGATGCCCGGCAGCACCGCGGTGAGGGGCGGGGTCTTGATGACGCCGTCCCGGGCCAGGAAGATATTTTCTCCGGAAGCCTCGGCCACGTATCCATCGGTGTCTAACAGGATGGCCTCGTCGTAGCCCAATGCGGTGACCTCCCGCTTGGCCAGGATGGAGTTGATATAGTTGCCCGTGGCCTTGGCCTTGGTCATCATGACGTTGACGTGGTGCCGGGCGAAGGAGGAAATCTTGGCCCGGATGCCCTTCTTTAAGCCTTCATCCCCCAGGTAAGCGCCCCAGATCCAACTGATGATGGCCACCCGGATGGGGTTGTTCTGGGGATGGAGCCCCATGACCCCATCGCCCACGAAGGCCAGGGGGCGCAGATAAGCCTCTTTCTGCCCGTTGACTTTCAGTATTTCGGCGCAGACTTGCTCGATTTCCCCCTGGGCGTAAGGGATATCTATCTGCATCACGTGGGCGGAATCGTACAGCCGCCGGATGTGTTCCTTCAGGCGGAAGATGGCAGTGCGGCCGTCATGGGTTTGATAGGCCCGGATACCTTCAAAAATTCCCAACCCATAGTGCAGCGAATGGGTCATAATATGGACGTGGGCCTCGTCCCAAGGGATGAATTTGCCGTCCAGCCAGATAAACTTCGCCTTTTCCACCATGGGTTAAGCACCTCCACTCTATTTGCCGGAATTGTGGATTTGTAACGTATCATGCTGCGCTTGTCAAACGGTATTTCCCCTGGTTATCGTTTGCCTTGGGAAGGAGTTTTCCGGTATGATGTATCGGTGAGCGGTGAGCGGTGAGCGGTGAGCGGTGAGCAGTGAGCAGTGAACAGTGAGCAGTTAGCAGTGAGCAGTTGGCAGTGAGCAGTTGGCAGTTTAGCAGTTTAGCGGGCCGGCTATTAAGGCGGTGAGCAGTGAGCAGTTATAGAAAACTGAAAACAGAAAACCTAAAACTATCTTTTAAGATGGGCTGAACATGACAGAACCATTAAAAACCGGAGTCATCGGAGTCGGCTATCTGGGGAAGTTTCACGCAGAAAAATACGCCGCCCTGGAAGGGTCGGAACTGGTGGGGGTGGCCGACATTAATCCCCACCGGGTCCAGGAAGTGGCCCGGGCCTTGAACACCCGGGCTTTCACCGATTACCGGGAGCTGCTGCCCCTGGTGCAGGCGGTGAGCGTGGCCGCGACCACCACTCAACATCACCCCGTGGTGCGGGAATGCCTGGCCCAGGGGGTTCACGTTCTGGTGGAAAAGCCCCTGGCGGTGACCGTGGTCGAAGCCGACGAACTGGTGCAACTGGCGCGCCAACAGGGCTGCTTCCTCATGGTGGGGCACCTGGAACGCTTCAACTCCGCCATGGAGGAACTGAAAAGCCGGGTCGTCCGCCCCGGGTTCATCGAGAGCCACCGCCTGGCCTTTTACAAGGAACGGGGCACCGACGTGGACGTGGTCCTGGATCTGATGATCCATGACCTGGACCATGTGCTGAACCTTACCGCCTCGCCGGTAAAGGAGATTCGGGCCGCGGGGGTTTCGGTCCTCACCGACCGGGTCGACCTGGCCAACGTCCGCCTGGAAATGGAAAGCGGCTGCATCGCCAACCTCACCGCGTCCCGCATGTCGTTTAAAAGCATGCGCAAGTTCCGCCTTTTCCAGCAGGACGCCTACATGGCAGTGGACTTCGAAGCCCGGGAACTGACCCTGGCCTACCGCAAGGAAGGCTCCCTGGGGCCGCTCCCCGGAGTGGCCCTGGAGACCAAGCGGTTCTCCCAGGAAGACGTCCTGTTCAAGGAAATCGCCGCGTTTGTGCAGGCGGTGCGGGAGGGCCGGGAGCCGCCCATCACCGGGGAAGCCGGCCGGGCCGCCATGGCTTTGGCCCTGGAAATCAACGCCGCCATGGTCAAGGCGCGGGGGTAGGTTTCAGGTTTCAGGTTTCAGGTTTTAGGTTTCAGGTTTTAGGTTTTGAGCAATCGGGTCA
>VGSO01000341.1 GCA_016874945.1 Deltaproteobacteria bacterium | reverse complement strand
TCCTTCTGGCCGGCCAGCTCCCCAGCGGCCAGCAGGAGAATCCCTTTTGGTTTACAAGGGAATAGGGAATAGGGAGTAGGGTGAAATTAAATCGGAACCAGGGAACAAAGTTAAAATGCCGGGCGCAAATCGGCAAAGTAGATTTCACTGATCCCTATCCCCTATCCACTATTCCCTGATATTCCCTGCCCCCTGCATCTGCGCCACCAACCGCCCCAGGGCCGCCGCCAATTCAATTTGGTCTTCCGGCAGGAGGGTGCGCAGGTCCAGGAGCACCGTGTCGTGCTCCACCCGGGCGATGACCGGGGGCTGGGCCTGGCGCAACCTGGCTTCCAGTTGATGGGCCGCCAGGGGCGGGACGCGCAGGGCCAGCGCCCGGCTGGGAAGAGAAGCAAGGGGCAGCGATCCGCCGCCCACCTGGGCCTGGCTGGGGACCACTTTCACCTCAATCCACTCCCCCAGGCGCCGCCGCAGCTTGCGGGCCAGGGTCTGGGCCTGCCGCTCCAGGTCCGCCACCGGCCGGGTGATCATCCCCAGGGTGGGAATGGCGGCCACCGCCTTGGGTTCATCCAGGTAGAGGCGCAGCGTGGCCTCCATGACCGTTAGGGTCAGCTTGTCCGGCCGCAGGGCCCGGGTCAGGGGGTTGGCCCGCATGCGGCCCACCGCGTCCCGGCTTCCCAGGGCCAACCCGGCCTGGGGGCCGCCCAGGAGCTTGTCGCCGCTGAACAGCACCAGGTCCGCGCCCGCCTTCAAAGTCTCCTGAACGGTGGGTTCCTTCTCGATTCCATGGCGGCTCAGGTCCAGGAGGCAGCCGCTGCCCAGGTCCTCCACCACCACGAGGCCGTAGCGCCGCCCTAATTCCACCAGTTCCGGCAGGGGAACCTCTTTGGTGAACCCCAGGATGCGGAAATTGCTGGGGTGGACCTTGAGGAGCATGGCGGTTTCCGAGGTGATGGCCTGTTCATAGTCGTGGAGGTGGGTTTTGTTGGTGGTTCCCACTTCCCGGAGAATCGCGCCGCTTACCTCCATGATCTCCGGCATGCGGAAAGAGCCGCCGATCTCCACCAGTTGGCCCCGGGAGATGATGACCTCCTTGCCCCGGGCCAGGGTGTGGAGGGCCAGGAGCACCGCGGCGGCGTTGTTGTTCACCGCCAGCGCGGCCTCGGCCCCGGTGAGCTCCCGGAGCAGCCCTTCCAGGTGGTCCTGGCGGGAGCCCCGGGCCCCCCGGGCCAGGTCGTACTCCAGGTTGGTGTAGTGGAGCGCGGCCTCCATAAGGGGTCTTATGCACTCGGTGGACAGCGGCGACCGCCCCAGGTTGGTGTGGATGATGACCCCGGTGGCGTTGATCACCCGCTTCAGGGACGGCCGGGCCGCGGCCTCCAGGGCCTGCCCAAGTTCCCCGAACAGGGCCTCTTCGTCCAACCTGGGGGGGAGGTCTTCCGGGGCCGCGGCTTTGAGCCGCTGGCGGACCCCCTCCAGGGTGCGGCGCACCACCGCGGCAACCAGGGAACGGGGCAGGGGGGCCCTGGCCGCGGCCAGACGAGGATGGCGCAGCAGTTCATCCACCGCGGGAAGCTGGCGCAGCAACTGAGACAAACGGTCCATAGGGCGCTCCTGTAGGGTGCGCACCGCGCACCATTTCTCATCTCGTTCCGCGGGGGAACCGGAAAAATGACACAGAGTGCCAAATTTTACCAATTTTTAGGGGGATAGAGCAAGAGAAAGGAGGCGGGGAGAGTTGGGGCGTCAAACCCACCTTACGGACCCTTTTTATTGACATCTCCTGGCGCCTGTGGCATGATGGGATAACTCCTAGAGATCCCCGATGCGACCGGTTTCAGGTCCGATGACGCCTTGCCTGAGTGGCCTCCCCCGGGAGGCCGGGGGGGTAGATTTCCCCTAAATCTCAGGCTTTTTTATTTTGGGTGGGGCGGGCCTCCGCGCCCGCCATCGCCATCGGCCGGATAAGGTTGTTTTAGGCAGGCACGGAGGCCTGCCCCACCAATGCAATGCCAAGCGGAGCTGGCGAGGGGAGTTTGGGCGACCGCCTTTTGTTCCTTAACTGGCAACTGATTACTGGCAACTGATCACAGTCTTTCAGGAGGGAGCCGATGAGGACTATTGCCATCGCCAACCAGAAGGGGGGGAGCGGCAAGACCACCACCTGCGTGAATTTGGCTGCGGCCCTGGGCGAGGCCGGGCGCCGGGTGCTGATGATCGACCTGGACCCCCAGCACTCCGCCACCGCCTGGTACGGGATTAAAAACGCCGGCAAAGGGGTGCTGGGCATCTTCACGGATAATGCCAAGTTGGAGGATTTGATCCAGGCCCCGGCCGCGCCCGGGGTGGAGGTGGCGCCGTCTTCCTCCTGGCTGGTGGGAGTGGAAAAGGTCCTGGCCGGAGAAGTGGGGGCGGAAACCATTTTAAAACGCCAGTTGGAGCGCCTCCCGCCGGACCGTTGGGATTACGTGCTCATCGACTGTCCCCCCACCCTGGGAATCCTCACGGTGAACGCCCTGGCCGCGGCCCGGGAGCTGTTGGTGCCGGTGGAGGCCCACGTCATGGCCTTAAGCGGCCTGGCCCAGCTCCTGCACACGGTGGAGGTGGTGCGGGACCGCCTCAACCCGGACCTGAAGGTCACGGGCATCCTGGCCTGCCGGGTGGACTCCCGCACCCGCCACGCCCGGGAAGTGGTGGAGCGGCTCCGGGAGCGCTCCGGCAACCTGGTTTACCGGGTCGTCATCCGGGAGAACGTCCGCCTGGCGGAATGTCCCTCCTTCGGCCAGCCCATCACCCAGTATGACCCCAAAAGCGCCGGGGCCTCGGACTACCGGGCCTTGGCCCAAGAAATCATGGAACAGGAAAGGGGGTAATATGGCAAAGCGCCGCACCATCGGGGAAAATCCTTTGGACGTCACGGTTCAGGGAAACGCCCTAGACGAAGTCATCCCCCATCGGGGCGCCGCCCCCCCAGGCCCAGACCCGGCCCGGGCGGCCCTGGAGGCGGAAAATCAAGCCCTCAAAGAGGAGCTGGTCCAGCTGAAGGGCCAGATGGCGGCCCTGGAGGAGCGGGAGCGGGTCTCCCGGCAGCGGACGGCGGAACTGGAAGGGGAAAACCAGGGCTTCAAAGGGGAGCTGGCCCAGGTCCAGGCCG
>VGSO01000340.1 GCA_016874945.1 Deltaproteobacteria bacterium | reverse complement strand
CACCGTTCCGGCCAGGGCGGAGAACTCCAGGTGGACGTGGCAGTTGACCAACCCCGGCAAGATGGCCCCGTTGCCGTGGTCCTCCACCGGGCCGGTGAACCCCCGCAATACTTCCGCGCCTGGGCCAACCCGGGCGATGCGACCCTGGTCCACGATCACCGCGCCCTCCCGGATGGGCGGACCGGTTATGGGGAGAACCCAACTGCTGACGTGGGCGATCATTTCTAAATTTGAGACCTCTAAAAATTCGCTTCCTTTTGCCAAATAACAAAAATGACAATGGTCTTAGTGGCACAGGCTTCCAGCCAGTGTCCAGATTTATGAGGCTTCAAGGCTGGTCACAGGCCAGAGGCCTGTGCTACTGAATCCGAGTTTCTGGTTTTTTCGCGAAGATTTTGCCTGTAACACCTTGATTTGATTAAAGTAATTAGGCAATTTTTTAGTTTGGTTGCGGCCAAAGGCCGCGCTGTGCTACTGAGCTACTAAAATTTTTCCTAGTTGGGGTTCCGTATTGGAATTAGAGTAAGTTTTCCACATGTGTTAATGCGCCTTTGCGGGAGGTATCTCACCGCACCCAGGTTTTCCAGTAATCCCCGATATCGCCCCGGAGGCGGTAGCGCTCCATGAGCCGGGGGCAGGGGCAGCTTCGGGGCGCCGCGGCCAGGGCCGGCAGCACCTTAAGGATTATTTCGGGAAAAGCTCTCTCCACCGCGGCCACCCGGCTCATCTCCTCCGGCGTGGCCAGCCCTTCGAACAGCACTCCCGGCTGATAGGGCCGCTCCACCAGGCCCTCGGCGTAATTCACCGCGTAGGCCAGGGCCGCGTAACAAATCTCCAGCTCCCGGGCCAGAAAGACTTCCGGAACCAGGGTCTGGCCCACCAGCGCGCCCCCGAAGTGGCGGAACTTGCGGACCTCCGCCGCGGTTTCCAGCCGGGGTCCGGTGGTGGCCACATAGACCCCTTGATCATGCACCCGAAACGGAACCCCGGGCAACGACCCTAGCAGGGCCCCCCGCATCTCCGGGCAAAACAGCGGGTTGTGCCGGATAAACCCCCAGCCCACCCCGGCATAAAAGGTGTGCGGCCCACCCTGGCCTTCGTCCAACACATCGTGCGGGACCACCAGGTCGCCGGGCGCCATTTCCATTTGCAGCGACCCCGGCGCCACCCAGCCCAGGACCTTTTCCACCCCCAGATCCTTCAAGGCATAAAGGTTGGCCCGGGAATTGATAAACGGCGCGGAGATTTCGTAGCCCGCCTCCCCATGCCGGGACAGCAAGGCAAACTCGAACCCGTCGCTCCGGAAAAAATGCACCGGGCGGCTGGGGCCGTAAGGGGTGTCATAGACCTGCACCCCCCGCCGCTCCGCTCCGGCCTCCAGGAAACCCTTGTGCGCCCCCACCCGGGCGATTAACGCAATTTTTGGGTTCATTTGACAGTTCATAGTTCACAGTTCACAGTTCACAGTAATCACTGCAATTAAGTGCACGGCACGTCATGCGCCAACTGTCAACTGTCAACCGTCAATTCATACCGGTGATCCCTTACCCGCGGCTCATAGCCAGTCTGGCGGATGAGGGCTGCGATTTCCGTCCGGCCCAGGCGGAAGCCCACTCCGGTGGCGGCCACCACGTTTTCTTCCAGCATGGTGGAACCGAAGTCGTCGGCCCCGAAGTTCAGGGCGACCTGGGCCACTTTAGGCCCCTGGGTCACCCAGGAAACCTGGAGGTGAGGGACGTTGTCCAGGACCAGGCGGGAGACGGCCAGGGTGCGGAGGTATTCCACCGCGCCGGCGGCCTCCCCCCCCAGGGCCGTGCCCCCGGGCTGGTAGGTCCAGGGGATGAAGGAGACAAAGCCCCCGGTTTCGTCCTGCAAGCCCCGGATCTTAAACAGGTGTTCCAGGCGGTCCTCCCGAGTCTCCAGGTGGCCGAACATCATGGTGGCGGTGGTCTTCAGCCCCAACCGGTGGGCCGCGGCCATCACCGCCAGCCATTCCCGGCTGCCGCCTTTGTTGGGCGAGATTTCCCGGCGCACCCGGTCCACCAGGATTTCCCCGCCGCCTCCGGGAATGGAACGCAGACCGGCAGCTATCAGCCGGGTTAGAAGGTCCTCCAAACCCAGGCCGGAATGCCGGGACAGGAATTTAATTTCCGGAGGGGAAAAGCCGTGGACGGCCAGGCCGGAGGCGCTGATCCGGCGCAGCAGGCTCTCGTAATAATCCAGGGGGAGTTGAGGATTAAGGCCGCCCTGGAGCAGAACGCCGCTGCCGCCGTGATCCTTAAGCTCCCGCAATTTTTCTTCCAGCTCTTCCCTCTCCAGCACATAGCCTTCCGGGTCCCCCGGCGGCCGGAAAAAAGCGCAAAACCGGCAGCCGGAAATGCAGACATTGGTGTAATTGATGTTGCGGTCTATTACGTAAGTGACCTCCCGGTTAGGGTTCAGGCGCCGCCGCACTGCGTCCGCGGCCCGCCCCAGGGCCAGGAGGTCCAGGTCCCACAAATGCCGGGCTTGGTCCGGGGAAAGTCTTTCCCCCGATTCCGCTTTTTTCATGACCCAGGTCGGAGTTGAAATCACGGCCTATCCCACCACCCGGTACAGCGTGTCCCGCTCCACCGGTTCGCAGCCGGCTTCCCGGATTAAGGCCCGGAGTTGGGCCCGGGTCAGTCCCTGGGGCGTGGTGGCCCCGGCCATGTGGGTGATGCGCTCTTCCATTACCGTGCCGTCCACGTCGTCCACTCCGAAGCACAGGGAAATCTGGGACATCTTGGGCCCCAGCATCACCCAGAAGGCCTTGATGTGGGGGAAGTTGTCCAGCATCAAGCGGGACACCGCCAGGGTCTTCAGGTCGTCAATGGCGCTGGGTCCGTCCATATCGCTCAAGCCGGTGTTCTGGGGGTGGAAGGCCAGGGGGATGAAGGCCTGGAAGCCGCCGGTGTCGTCCTGGGCCTCCCGGAGCCTTACCAGATGGTCCACCCGCTCTTCCAGGGTTTCCAGGTGCCCGTAGAGCATGGTGGCGTTGGTCTTCAGACCCAGGCGGTGGGCGGTTTGGGCCACGGCCA
Source organism: Deltaproteobacteria bacterium (assembly GCA_016874945.1). Lineage (GTDB taxonomy): Bacteria > Desulfobacterota > Desulfobaccia > Desulfobaccales > 0-14-0-80-60-11 > VGSO01. The sequence continues at coordinate 99 of VGSO01000340.1, read as the reverse complement.
GCCAGCCATCCGGGGAGAGTTTTTCCGGGCACAGGGCCTGGCGCACCCGGGGGCTGAAGACCTCGGCGCCGCCCCCGGGGAGCGACCCCAGACCCGCGT
>VGSO01000339.1 GCA_016874945.1 Deltaproteobacteria bacterium | reverse complement strand
GGCGTTCGGTGGGATCCAGATGGCGGGCCCCAAACAGGATGCCGAACATGACCAGGAGCAAGGCCACATAAAAGGCGGTGTCCTGATAAATCGGGATGGCCGGATGAGCGGTTACTTCTCGATAAACCAGGATGCTGAAGGTGTCGGAGATTGACTTGAGCTGCAGGCCGATATAGGGGGTTATGGCCAGAAGCATCCCCACGGTGGCCAGGGCCCCCAGAAAGGCCCCTTTGCCATAGCGCAGCGTCAGGAAATCGGACATGGTGGTGAGGTGGTTTTCCTTGCAGATGCGCAGGAGCTTGCGCAAACCGAACCACCAGGAAAAAGCGATTATGGTGGGCCCCAGATAGATGGTGAGAAAGGTGACCCCCGAGGTGGCCGCCTTGCCGACGCTGCCGTAAAAAGTCCAGGCAGTGCAATAGGCCGCCAGGGAAAGGGCGTAGATATAGGGATTGGCAATAATGCTCTTCCCCCGGGCCCTCTGCCGGTCTCCATAATAAGCTATGGCAAAGAGCAGGAGAAGATAGCCAAACGCCGCGGCTGCCACCACACCCGTGTTAAGCATGCTTCATTAATTCCGCCCGGTTTCACTCCCGGGAAGTTAATCGCCCACCCAAGGCAAAAAGCCCGGCAATGGCCAATATCCAAACCACATGGAGGTATAAAACCAGGACTGGAATCCCTCCCAGCAAGGCGTCGCGGTTAAAAATCTGCAACAAAGGATAGTTCAGCAGGAGAAAAACCAGTATTCCGAATAAAGCCCAGGCGTTGCGCTTTGTTCCCCTGGCAGCCATTTTTCTCGCCTCGGTTTTTCGGTTAAGAAGCCCGATATCTTACCTATATTAATAATCGTTTTAACGCCTGGAAACAAGGGAGTACTGCGGCAGGGCGGACGGTATAACTTGCGGTTATGGTTTCAAAAAGCCCGGGGCATTTCAGGGTAGGTCCGCGAGGCCGGCAAGGACGCTCGCACCTGGTCCTGGCGGGGCGAGCCATTGAGAACATTACCCTGTTTCGGGTGATTGGCGGCGCCTGGCATCCTGGCTGGAAACACCTTGCCCTCCGCGGCCGACCTGGGGGGCTGATTTGAGAGGCTATCCCAGATTAAGGCTAACCAGGCAAAGGATCGCAACTTCGCCCCCCCCTGCTGCGCCAATAATGTCTTCAATGGATTAATTTTAATTCCGGTTTTCCTTGACTTTTAGGGGGGATCACCTAAAATATCCGGTAATAGCATGTCAGGCTGAAAGCAGGACCCCTGGGTTCTGGATCGATCGGAAGGGTATGCTAAGCGCCCTTCTTATTTTTTAGCCGGCTGCTGGCAAACCTGCTATTTACGGCAGGAAGAAGTTGCACAATTTTTCAGGAGGTTTGGGAAGTAATGAGGGAAACAGGCACGGTTAAATGGTTTAACGATTCCAAGGGATTTGGGTTTATTTCCCGGGAAAGCGGCCCCGATGTGTTTGTGCATTTCAGCGCTATTACAGGAGATGGATTCCGGTCTTTGGCGGAAAACCAGCAAGTGGAATTTGAAGTGGTCCAAGGCCTTAAAGGGCCCCAAGCCCAAAACGTCGTTAAACTTTAAATCTATTACCGATCCTTGCCAGGGGGCAGGCATTTTTGAAGCAGCTCAACCATGGGCCGGCTTCAGATTGTGCCTGCCTCCTTTGGTTTTTCCAGCCGTGAAGCGCTCTTCCCAGGGGCAAAATCTCTTGGTGACCGGGTCAGGAAAAGCAGCAATCCTGGCGATGATAAGCGAAGCCCAAAAACCTTTTCTTCATATCTTGAAACAACACAAGTATGCCCAACATTTGGAAAAATAATTTTTCGGCGGAATTTTTGCTATCATGGCGCCGCGATACAACTACGCTATAACAATAAGGAAACTTTCCGGGGTGCAACTCGGGTAGTGAGGTCTTAAAAACCATTTGTTATTGTGGTAGCCGAGTTTGCCGCATAATCTCAGATAATTTGAGATGGGAATGCCTTCACGAGTGACCCTCCGTTTGCTATTGGTGGCGCTTTTCATTGGCCTTCCTGTGGTGACTGCCTTGGCTGAACCTGCCCGCGAAGTCGCAGAGCCGGCAAAACCCCCGCAAAGTAGGATTGCCACCACCGACACCCCGCTTGGAGTCAGTGCAAACCCGGGAGCAACCGACCAAACGCCGGGCACCGGCATGGTGGGAGGCGTGATCCAAGAGTGGCTCGGCGCCGGAAAAGACACCGGAGTGTGGTTAGGCGGACTGTGGCTCGGTGACGCCAATTTCCTGATCTCAGGAGGCGCCCAACCCGGAAAAAGCACTTTAAACAGCCTGGTTATTCTTGGGTTGAGGCTCGATGCAGAAAAGCTCAGTGGGTGGAAGGGTGGGAAATTCGGGGTGGAGTTTCTCCAGTTTAACGGTTCACCCACCAACGCTCAGGCCGGGAGTGTCCAGGGTTACAACTCGCTACCGGGACCGGAACCGCTGAACCGGTCCGAATTATATCAGCTTTGGTGGCGCCAGTCGCTGTTCGACGACAAATTTACTTTCCGAATCGGCAAAGTGGTGCCCACCTACGATTTCAACAACGTTCTGCGCCCCGTAACTTCCCTGGAAGAAAGTTTACAAATCCCCGCGGTCTCGGGCCTGATTTTTACCCCGGTCTTCATAAACCCCACGTTGCTGGGCGTCATGCCGGGCTATTATAATTCCGCCTGCGGCATCACCGCTACCTTTGCGCCAACCAAAAACGTTTATTTCTCTTATGGATTCTACGACGGCAATCTGGCCAGAGGAAGCCAAACAGGGATGCGCGGCCCCCAATTCAACGGCTATTATTTCCATGTCGGCGAGGTGGGAGCTGCCTGGACGGTGGCCGGGCATCCGGGTTCGGCGGGCCTAGGCGGATGGGGGCAGACCGGACTATTGGTTGGGCCAGGGGTCACCGAAAATGGCACCACGGGATTTTATCTATTCGGATCGCAACGAGTGTGGAGAATGCGCCCGCACCAAGACAACAGCGGTATCAGTATTTTTGTGCAAGGCGGCATGAATAACTCTGAAACTCTGCCGGTCAAAAAATATGTCGGCGGGGGCCTCACCGGATTCGCCTTGCTGCCGGGGCGGCCCAATGATTCTTGTGGTATTGGCGCGGCGTCTTCCTGGTTGAACCAAAATCTTTT
>VGSO01000338.1 GCA_016874945.1 Deltaproteobacteria bacterium | reverse complement strand
CCCCAGGGCCATCTGCCAGCCCAAGATCAGCAAAAGCAATTTCATCATCCGTTTACTGTCCTGAAAAGTTTCGCTCTGCACAGGCTGGAAAGCCTGTGCTACTGAATCCGAGTTTCTGGTTTTTTCGCGAAGATTTTGCCTGTAACACCTTGATTTAATTAAAGTAATTAGGTCATTTTTTAGTTTGGTTGCGGCCTCAAGGCCGCGCTGTGCCACCAATACTTTTCATGGTTTACGGGTAGACCGGAGGCTCATGGCCAACTGCTATGACTGATCATCATGATAAACCTCACTAAAATTAAAGAACGGTGATGGTCCATTTTGTCCAGGCCGGAAACCTGAGTCAATATTTTCAAATTTGGACCAGCCTGGAAAATAAAAGGCGCAACCATTAAAATTGCGCCTTCTTATCATATCTGGTGCCCAAGGCCGGATTTGAACCGGCACGGGTCTCCCCACCACCCCCTCAAGATGGCGTGTCTACCAGGTTCCACCACTTGGGCATTTAAAGGCGGTTTTCGGTCTTCGGTTTTCGGTAAGATAAAATCAAAAAACCTAATAAGCGGCTTCGGCCATAAATTCATTTCTTTTCGGGAGTGGGACCGGGAGCCGGCTCCGGAGTCTTCTCCGTGGCGGGAGGCGCCGGCGCCGCTTCCTTGGCCGGAGCCGTCTGGGCCGCGGGAGGCTTGCCCGCGCCTTCCATGATGGAAGGCTCTTTTTGGCGGCCCACAAAGGTCAGGCCCAGGGAGGTGACCATGAACAGGATGGCCGCCGCCGCGGTGAGTTTGGCCAGAAAGGGGGCCGCGCCGGTGGAGCCGAACACCGTCTGGCTGGACCCGCCGAAGGCCGCGCCGATACCGGCGCCCTTGCCGTGCTGCAGGAGCACGATCATAATCAGGGCCAGGCACACGATTACATGAACGATTACCAGCACCGTAGTCATCATCTAAAATATAAAGAAGAACCTTGCGTTATGCAAGGGTTTTAAAATATTCACCACTAATATAAGACGCCGCAGAAACACGGAGAATATAGAGGTCCCACGGAGATAATTCCATAGCTGTGGTTCTAAGGCGCCACAGCTATAAATTCTTCCTCTGGGATTTGTCCGTGTCTCTGCGCCTCTGGGGTGTCTTGGTGGTGAATCCTTTACCCCGCGGCGGCGATGATTTTCAGGAAGGAGTCGGCCTTTAAGGAGGCCCCCCCCACCAAGGCCCCGTCGATGTCGGGCTGGGCCAGGAGCGCGGCGCTGTTCTCCGGCGTGACGCTGCCCCCGTAGAGCAGGCGGATGTCCTGGGCCGGAATTTGCATGACCGCCAGCAGGCGGCGAATAACCCCGTGCACCTCCTGGGCCTGGTCCGGAGTGGCGGTGAGGCCGGTGCCGATGGCCCACACCGGCTCGTAGGCGATGACCAGGTTTTCCCCGGAAAGGCCGGTGATCTCCGCCAGGCCTTGCCGTAGCTGGATGGTCACCACTTCCAGGGTCACCTGAGCCTGCCGCTGCTCTATGGTTTCCCCTACACAGAGGATGGGGCAAAGCCCCACGTCCAGGACCGCCTTGAGTTTCAGGTTCACCGTGGCGTCGGTCTCGCCGAAGTGCTGGCGGCGTTCCGAGTGGCCCACGATGACGTAGCGGCAGCCCGCGTCCCTAAGCATCACCGGGGAGATGGCCCCGGTAAAGGCCCCCTGCTTTTGCCAATGGGCGTCCTGGGCCGCCAGACGGACGGGAGAGCTGCTGATCTCATCATAAACCGCGGTCAGGGCGGTGTAAGGCGGGGCCAGGGCCACTTCCGCCCGGGCGGCGGGCGCCAGTTCCCCACGGATGTTCCGGGCCAAGGCCCGGGCCTCACTTAGGGTCTGGTGCATCTTCCAGTTGCCGGCAATGAGGGGCTGGCGTTCAGCGGGCATTGTTGCGCCTCTTACTCCAGCTCTCCAGGGCGGCGATGCCGGGCAACTTCTTTCCTTCCAGCAGTTCCAGGAAGGCGCCGCCGCCGGTGGAAACGTAAGAAAACTTGTGTAATTCTCCGGACTTGTGGAGAGCCACGTCAGTGTCGCCGCCCCCCACGATGGTCAGGGCGTAGGAATCGGCCACTTTATGGACCATGGCCATGGTTCCCCGGCTAAAGGCGTCGTACTCGAAGGCGCCCATGGGGCCGTTCCAGACGATGGTCTTGGCGTTCTGGAGGGCCTCGCCGTATAGGGTGACGGTGGCGGGGCCGATGTCCGCAATCATCCAATCCGGGGGCACTTCCTGCACCGGGGTGATTTTGGTTTCCGCCTGTTTATTAAGTTTGTCCGCCACCACCGCGTCCACCGGCAGGTAAAACTTAACTTTTTTCTTAAGCGCGGTGCGCATGATTCCCTTGGCGTCCTTGAGGAGGCTGTCGTCCACCAGGGATTTGCCCACGTCGTAGCCCAGAGCCTTGAGGAAGGTGTTGGCCATGGCGCCGCCCACGATGAGCTTGTCCACGCGCTTCAGCAGATTGTGCAGCGCGCCCAGTTTGCCGGAGATTTTAGCCCCGCCGATGAGGGCGACCAGGGGCCGGGCCGGGTCTTCCATGCTCTTGTGGAAATAATGGACTTCGTCCCGCATGAGGAACCCGGCCACGCACACCGGGGCGAAATGGGTCACGGCTTCCACCGAGGCGTGGGCCCGGTGGGCCACGGCAAAGGCGTCATCCACGTAAATGTCGATGCCTTTCATCAATTCCCTGGCGAAATCGGGGTCGTTATTTTCTTCCCCGGGATAAAAGCGCAGGTTTTCCAGGAGGAGGACGTCCCCCTTTTTCATGGACCTTTTCAGTTTGTCCACTTCAGGGCTGATGACATCCGGGGCCTGGAGCACCTTTTTATGGAGGCGGTAGGCCAACCGGCGGGCCACCGGCGCCATGGAGTACTCCTCCATGCGCTTGCCGTCGGGGCGGCCCAGGTGGGAGGCCAGGATGATCTTGGCATTGTGCTCCAGGCAGTAATTGATGGAGGGCAGCACGGCCCGGATGCGGGTGTCGTCGGTAATATTGCGGTTTTGATCCAAGGGTACGTTAAAGTCCACTCGGATGAACAGGGTTTTACCTTGAATGTCCACTTCATCCAGATACTTAACCACAATAGCCTCCCTGGGCCTTAGGCGCGTAGATACCGGCCCATATGAACCGCCAGGTCCAACATGCGGTGGGAAAAACCCATTTCGTTGTCGTACCA
>VGSO01000337.1 GCA_016874945.1 Deltaproteobacteria bacterium | reverse complement strand
CCTGGCCGGGCAACGTCCGGGAATTGCAGCACGTCCTGGAATACTGCTTCGTCTTTGCCAAAGGCCCCATGATCACCGAACGCCACCTGCCCCGCCTGGAATCCTCTTGGGTGGGCCGGGAAATGGAGCTGCCCCTGGCCGATAAGGCCGTGAGTCCGCTGCAGGCGTTGGAAAAGAAAACCATCCTTATGGCCCTGGAGATGACCCACGGCAGCAAGCAGGAGACGGCCCGGGTGCTCAAGATCAGCCGCAGCAAGCTGTGGCGCAAGATGCGGCTGTACCATATCAGCGATAGGGACTTTAAAAAATAAGACATATCCCAATAATGCGACAATTTTCTTAAAGAGATAACTACCAGGAAATCAAAGATAAATTATCTTTTCAAATTTGACGTTGCAGAACTGCAACATTTCTATCCTACCAAGCAATCTTCTAGAAAGTTTTCCATCCAAAATTAAACCCGGAAATTATCAAGCTTTGGTAAAAATAAAACAGCTTTTTATTTACGCGACATATTTCTAATTAATTAACTTATGGAATTAACTGATATTTATTTAATTCATTGATAAAAACGTTTTAATTCCACTCATTATCACGCCTGAAAATTCCCCTCGGTTTCCTCTCCCTTTTTATAAAAACCAATAATTTCAACTAATTGAGCATATGGCCCCGTCCTTGCTATATTTTCTGGCAAGGAAAAATCCAGGGCATAGGAGGAGGGTTCTATGAGCGTAACTTTTAAAACTTTGGAAAATATTTTGGAGCGCTATCCATCCAGCTCGGAACACTTGATCAGCGCCCTGCAAGACGTTCAGGCCAGGTTCAACTATATTCCCCCGGAGGCGATGACTGCCGTGTGTGACCACCTGGGGGTGGCGCTGTCCCGGGGTTGGGCGGTGGCCACGTTTTACAAGTCCTTCAGCCTGGAGCCCAGGGGCGAACATGACGTGGCCGTGTGCCTGGGAACGGCCTGCCACGTGCGGGGGGCCCAAAACCTTTATGACAAGTTCCGGCGGGACCTGGGGATTGCCGGACTGGAAGGCACCACCCGGGACCTCAAGTTCTCATTGCGCCAGGTGCGGTGCCTGGGCTGCTGCTCCATGGCGCCGGTGGCCCAGGTGGATGAGGAGATTCACGGCAATCTCAGCCAGCGCAAAGCGGGGCACTTGCTCCGGACGTACCGCAAGAGGTAATGGCCATGCAGATAAAAAGCATCGATGACTTGCAAAAAGCAAAGGCCGCGGGCTTGGCCCAGCTTTACCCGGATAAACCCAAGATTCTGGTGGGCATGGCCACCTGCGGTTTGGCAGCCGGGGCCCATAAGGTTTATGACCTGCTGTCCCGAAAAGCCCAAGACGCACACTGGGACGGGGTGGTGGAAAAGACCGGCTGCATAGGCTTCTGCTATAAGGAGCCCCTGGTGGACGCAATCCTTCCCGGGAAGCCCCGGATTACCTATGGACAGGTAACGCAGGAAATTGCCGGGGAACTTTGGGAGGACCTGGCCCAAGGCCGCATTCCGGAAAAGCAGGTAATGGCCCGGATGGACGTGGACGACATGATGTTGGACGGGGGCCCCCGGAAATTTTACAAGGGCAAGCTGAAAGGATTCCTGGCCAAAATGCCAAGATACGAGGACCTGGACTTTTTCAAACTCCAGCGCCACATCGCCATGCGCAACTGCGGCTTCGTCGACCCGGACAATCTGCTGCATTACGTGGCCCGGGGGGGCTATTTCGCCCTCTATAAAGCTCTGACGACCATGGCTCCCGAAGAGGTCATCAACGCGGTGACCACCGCGGGCTTAAGGGGCCGGGGGGGCGGCGGCTTCCCCGCCGGGGTCAAATGGGCCTCCTGCCGCAAGGCCAAGGGCTGGCCCAAGTACGTGCTGTGCAACGCCGACGAAGGCGACCCCGGGGCCTACATGGACCGCAGCCTCATCGAAGGCGATCCCCACACCATCCTGGAAGGGATGCTCATCGGCGCCTATGCCATCGGCTCCAGCGAAGGGTACATCTACGTGCGGGCCGAGTACCCCCTGGCGGTCAAGACCCTGCAACGGGCCATCTTCTCGGCCCGGGAAGCCGGGCTCCTGGGGGAGAACATCTTAGGCACCGGCTTTTCCTTCGACCTCAAACTCAACCTGGGAGGCGGCGCCTTCGTCTGCGGGGAGTCCACGGCGCTGATGGCCTCCATCGAGGGCAAGCCCGGCGAACCTCGGGCCAAATATGTCCACACGGTTGACAAGGGGTTATGGAACCGCCCCTCCAATCTGAACAACGTGGAAACCTGGGCCAATGTGCCGGTGATCATCGCCAAAGGCGCTGACTGGTACCGGGACATCGGCACCGATGGCAGTAAGGGCACCAAGATCTTTTCCCTGGTGGGCCAGGTGAAAAACGTAGGGCTGGTGGAAGTCCCCATGGGTGTGAGCATCAAGGACCTGGTAATGGAGATCGGCGGGGGGGTGCCGGAGGACCGGGAATTCAAGGCCATCCAGATCGGCGGCCCTTCGGGCGGCTGTATCCCCAAGGAGCAGTGGGACCTGCCCATCGACTTTGACTCTCTGTGGGACGCGGGCGCCATGATGGGCTCCGGCGGCATGATCGTCATGGACAACTCCACCTGCATGGTGGACGTGGCCAAGTTCTTCCTGGATTTTCTCATTGACGAGTCCTGCGGCAAGTGCATTCCCTGCCGCTTGGGTTTGAAGCGCATGCGGGAGCTGTTGGAGGAATTTTCCGCCGGAAAGGGATCCCTGGAAGACCTGAAGGAGCTGGAGTCCCTTTCGGAAGCGGTGAAAGACGGATCCCTGTGCGCCCTGGGCGGTTCGGCTCCCAACCCGGTGCTCACCACCCTTAGATATTTCCGGAACGAATACGAAGCCCACATTCTCCAGCACAAGTGCCCGGCCGCAGTCTGCAAGGAGTTAATCACCTACACCATCAACCCGGAGTTGTGCAACGGGTGCACCGCCTGCGTTCAGGAATGCCCCCAGGGGGCCATCACCGGCGCCAAGAAGGAACCCCACACGCTCCACGCTTCCCTGTGCATCAAGTGCGGCGCTTGCCATGAGGTGTGCAAATTCGGAGCGGTGGCGGTCGCCTGAGAGGAGGGGTCATGATCACTTTTACCATCAACAGTCAAGCAGTTCAGGGACAAGAGGGCTGGACCATCCTGGAAGTGGCCAAGTGGCACGGCATTGACATTCCCACCCTT
>VGSO01000336.1 GCA_016874945.1 Deltaproteobacteria bacterium | reverse complement strand
AATTGATATGGTTATATTAACTATATAGGTTAAGGGAGAAATTGTCAAATTAACGACTGCTCCCGTTGAAGGTCACTTCGCCTATGGGGGGATCCCGCCATTCGATGACGATTTTGTCCATCTTGAATCTCGTGTCAGATCATGGTGGGAAGAAAAGGGTTTTTCAGAATTTCCCGAAAAACTCTGTGATGTCAAAAAAGACTTCCTTAGGGGAGCCGTCTTTCAATTCGATCTCCAGGAAATCAAAATGCTTTCCCTGGTGATGGCGCAGGCTTTGCCGTTTCAGCTTCCAATCCACGTTTCGCTTGCCAAACCTTTTTTCCAAGTAAGCGTATTCCGCGGCAATGCCATCCCTGCTATTGGTTGCTCCTTTGATGACCACTGCTTTTTCCATGGAATCCCCCGGGCCGCCTTCGAAGGTTATGCCTGGTTGGGCAGTAACCCGGCTTACACCTGTAACGATCCCCCCAGCCAATAAGATAGAGACCGTTGCCCCCAGGACAACGGTTTTAAATATCATGCTAATGCACCTCCGAACGTAGCAAACGGTGGATTTGCTGTCCCAAGACGCCGTTGGTCTTGATTTTCCTTGGTTTATCAGGGGCCTGTATGGTAGGATTATTATACTTGGGGAAGGAAGAAATAAAAGGAAATATTCATGGACTTCTGGATATTGGCCGGCATACCCACCACCTCTTTTCTGGTGGCCCTGTCCGGGGCCTTGATGCCGGGACCGCTGTTGACGGTGACGGTGGGCGAGGCGGCCCGGCGGGGTTTCTGGGCCGGTCCCTTGCTCATGGTGGGCCACGCCTTGCTGGAGGGGGCATTGGTGATCCTCCTCCTGGTGGGAGTGGGAGCCTGGCTCAACCGGCCGGTGATCTTGGGCAGCGTGGCGGTCCTGGGGGCCGCCATGCTGGGCTGGATGGGCCTGGCCCTGGTGAAAGCCTCCCGCCACAGCCGCCTGGAGCTGGACGCCCAGTCCCCGGCCGGACTTCATCCCGTGGCCGCCGGGGTGCTGATGAGTTTGGCCAACCCGTACTGGCTCCTCTGGTGGCTCACCATCGGCCTGGGTTACGTGATTTTCGCCCAAAAGTACGGCTTGCTGGGGGTGGCCCTGTTTTATGTGGGGCATATCCTGGCGGATTTAGCCTGGTACAGCCTGGTATCCGGCGCGGTGGCTCAGGGTCGGCGGTTTCTGTCGGACAACCTTTACCGGGGATTCCTGGCGGTTTGCGGAGTTTTTCTATTCATTTTCGGCGGCTATTTTGGGATCCAGGGGTTGCGGTTTTTCCTTACCGGTTTAATTTAATCTATACGGAAACCATGGTTTGGCGGGCGCGGAGGCCCGCACCACCCATTTAAGTATCGAAGACTGAAGAACGAAGAACGAAAACCGGTTCTACATATGGAGGCGCGATGATTCAAAAGGGCCTGGAAGTGGGGTTATTGCAGGTCAACTGCTATATTATCGGCGATGAAAAGACCAGGGAGGCGGTGGTCATCGACCCGGGGGGCGACGAGGGCGAAATCCTGGAGGTCCTGAAATATCATAAGCTCAATCTGAAAATGATCATTGACACCCACGGCCACTTCGACCACGTGGACGCCAACCAGCCGCTGAAAAACGCCACCGGCGCGCCCATCGCCATCCATGAGCTGGACGCCGGGATGCTGGCCCAACCCTCGGCGGAGGCCATGTTCTTCACCGGCAACCGGCTGCGCCTGTCTCAGGCGGACGTGCTGTTGAAAGAAGACGACGTTATTACCGTGGGGTCTTACCGCCTGAAAGTGCTCCACACCCCGGGCCACACTCCCGGACACATCAGCCTGGTGATGGAGGGCCATCCGTACGTGTACGTGGGCGATTTGCTGTTCGCCGGGTCCATCGGCCGCACCGACTTCCCCGGCGGCGACTTTGACACCCTGATCAACATGGTGCGCACCAAAATCTTCCCCCTGGGGGATAACTTCATCGTTTACCCCGGGCACGGCCCCGTGACTACCGTGGGCCAGGAGAAGAAGTATAATCCGTTTTTTTGAGAAAAGTTGACAGTTGACAGTTTTTGGGCTTCTCGATTACTCAATTCAATGAAAAATTCTTAACTGTTTACTGTCAACCGTTAACTGTCAACTAAAGGACCGCCATGAATTTCCAAGGCAAGCGCATTCTCCTGGGAGTTTCCGGCAGCATCGCCGCCTACAAGGCCGCGGAGCTGGCCCGGAAGCTGGTGGCCGCGGGGGCGGAAGTCCGGGTGGTGATGACCCGGGCGGCCCAGGAATTAGTCGGCCCCATCACCTTTCAGGCCTTAACCGGCCAGAAGGTGGGCGCCGGGCTGTGGGGCGGGGAAAGCGAACCTTTGGAACACATAACCCTGGGGCAGGAGACGGACGCCATTGTCCTGGCCCCGGCCACGGCCAATCTCCTGGGCAAAATGGCCGCGGGCATTGGGGACGATCTCCTCACCACGATCCTGCTGGCGGCCACCAAGCCGGTGCTGGTCTGCCCGGCCATGAATACCGAGATGTGGCGTAACGCCGCGGTCCAGGAGAACCTGGCCCGCCTCAAGGCCCGGGGGCTTCAGGTAATGGAGCCGGATGCCGGGGAACTGGCCTGCGGCGCGGTGGGGCCGGGGAGGCTCCCCGATTCCCTGATTATCCTTGAGGCCCTGGCGGCCCTGGTGACCGCCCAGGATCTGGCGGGGCGGCGGCTCCTGGTAACCGCCGGTCCCACCCATGAGGACCTGGACCCGGTGCGGTTTCTCACCAACCGCTCCAGCGGCAAGATGGGTTATGCCCTGGCCCGGGTGGGCAGGCGGCGGGGGGCGGAGGTTTGCCTGGTGAGCGGGCCCACCGCGCTGGACCACCCTTACGGGGTGGAACGGGTCATGGTGTGGTCCGCGGTGGAAATGCGGGATGCGGTGACGGCCCGGTTTCCCGAGACGGACGCCCTGCTCATGGCCGCGGCGGTGGGCGATTACCGGCCGGATAACACCCAGCCTCTGAAAATCAAGCGCGGCCGCCAGGACCTGGAATTGCGACTGGTGCAAAATCCGGATATTTTAAAAGAAATTCGCGGCTCGAAAAATAAGCAGGTGGTGGTGGGTTTCGCCGCGGAGACCCACGATATGGAGGCCGAGGCCCGGCGGAAAATGGCGGACAAGGGCCTGGACCTCATCGTGGCCAACGACGTCACCCGGCGGGATGCGGGATTTGCCGTGGACACCAACGAGGTGACGGTGATTCACCGGGACGGGCGGCTGGAGCGTTTGCCTTTGCT